>CAZGSQ010000034.1:0-32114 GCA_964528535.1 uncultured Tangfeifania sp.
ATGTCTTGCAAAATGTAGGTATAAAATACGACATTATATTTTAACCATTACTTAACGCCTTAAAATCAATTTTTAGCATGATGAACTTTAAGAAAATCGGATTATTAGTTTTATCGGTCCTCATTTTGTCTGTAGGCTCATTGAAGGCAGACGAAGGAATGTGGCTGCTTCCACTGATTCAGAAGCTGAACAGTAAGAAAATGTCTGAACTGGGTTTCAAACTCTCGGCCAAAGATATTTATGACATCAACAACTCAAGTTTGAAGGATGCGGTACTTCATTTCGGTGGTGGATGCACTGCCGAGGTGATCTCCAAAGATGGCTTGGTCTTGACCAACCACCATTGTGGATTTGGAACGATTCAGAAGCTGAGTACCGTGGACCACGACTACCTGCAAAATGGGTACTGGGCCAAAAACCGTGAAGAAGAGCTTCCTGCCAAGGGGCTTTCCGTTATCTTCCTTGACAGATTTGAAGATGTAACCAAAGCAGTAACCGATGCCATGGATGCTGCCAAAGATGCCAAAACCAAAGATGAGGCATTCAGAACCATATCTGATCAGTTGACTAACAAGGCAGTAGGTGAAAGCAAATACCTCAGGGCCAGGGTTGTTTCCTTTTTTGGTGACAATCAATATTACATGGTCGTTTCCAAAACCTACTCTGACATTCGCTTTGTAGGTGCTCCACCCGCCTCCATTGGTAAATTTGGTGGAGAAACAGACAACTGGATGTGGCCCCGCCACACAGGTGATTTCAGCATGTTCAGGATTTATGCCGACAAAGACAACAATCCTTCAGAATTTTCGAAAGACAATGTACCCTACAAGCCTAAAAAATTTCTGACCATTTCGCTCAAGGGAGTAAACCAGAATGATCCGGCGATGATCGTAGGTTATCCGGGAAGGACCAACCGTTTCATGACCTCCTATGAGGTGAAAGAGACCAGCGAAATCTCAAATGCTGTGACCATCCTGGTAAGGGGTGTGCGACAAGGTATTATCTGGGCAGACATGGAAGCAGATCCTAAGGTGAGGCTCCAGTACTCAAGCAAATATGCGGGATCAGCCAATTCCTGGAAGAAATCACTGGGCATGAACGAGACTTTTGCCAAATTGAAAGTTTATGAAAGAAGGGCTGCCGAAGAGAAGATTTTCAGTGAATGGGTTGCAGCGAATCCGGCAAGGATTGAAAAATATGGCAAGGCATTGTCGGATGTGAAGTCAGCCATTGAAGGAAGGGCGAAACTCCTTTATATTTCGAAATATTACATGGAAGCGCTAAATTCGATCGAATTAACTTCAGCTGCCATGCGGTTGGGACCCCAGGTTGAAAGAGCTCCCCGTGAAGGCAGAGGCGGTGCTGGTGGAGCCGGTGGTGGAGGCAGGCCATTTTTTCAGATGAGTCCTGCTGATTTCTTCAAAGACTACAACGTTGCTACGGACATCAAGGTCGCTAAAGCGCTCATCAAGCTTTTCAGGGATAAAGTTCCGGCCAGTGAACTTCCCGGATTCTACAAAACGATCGATGCCAATTACCAAGGGAATGTGGATGCTTATGTGGATGCCATGTACAGCACCTCTGTCTTTGCTTCAGAGGAAAAACTCAAGGCAGCCCAGGCGGGTGACAAGAAGCTGATGGAGACAGATCTCGCTTTGTTGGCCGGAAGAGATATCACTACCGCCTACATGAAATACAGTCTCGAACTCGAAAAATACAGAACGCAATATGCTGCCGGTCAAAAGCTTTACATAGCGGGAATGCTGGAGATGAAGGCCGGACAGGCAATTTATCCGGATGCCAACTCTACCATGCGTCTGACCTATGGAAAAGTTCTCAACTACTCGCCGAAGGATGGTGTCATTTTTGATTATGTGACAACACTGGATGGAGTGATGCAGAAAGAGGATCCAAAGAATTATGAATTTACAGTTCCATCTAAACTCAAAGAGCTCTATGATGCCAAAGATTACGGTCAGTATGCCATGAAAGACGGCAGAATGCCTGTTGCATTCCTAACCAACAACGACATTACGGGCGGTAATTCGGGAAGTCCGGTCATGAACGGGAAAGGTGAATTGATAGGCACTGCTTTCGACGGCAACTGGGAGTCAATGAGCAGTGACATTATCTTTGAACCATCCTTGCAGCGTTGTATCAATGTTGACATTCGCTACACCTTGTTCATCATGGACAAATTTGGTGGTGCTGGGTATTTGCTCAACGAGATGAAGATTAGCAAGTAGGTGGAGTAAATTATTGAATCTCTTGTGAAAAAATCCTTCAAGGTGCCAAAACCTTGAGGGATTTTTTTTGCATAAGTCGTTTATTTTCTGTGCATCTATATGGAATGCAAGACCTTCAAGGTTTACTAATACTTTGAGGATCCTGGTGAACACCGTTGTCAAAGTATTCTACAAGGTTGTACACCCGGTTGTTCAACTCTTCCATTTTCTCCATCAAGGGTTGCCAAACCTCATAGTAGTTGTTAACAATTCCCTTGTTGGCATCTGTGTTCGACGGATCAACTCCTTTGGCATCAGGATCATTGTCCTGGTATTTAAAATAATGCCACCCCACACAGTTCCTGGATTCTATCAATGCCAGGTTGTAGTTCTGGTAAAAGAGCCCACGATCAGTTTGCGTTTTTACAATCCACCCTGCTCCACTCTGATTTGGCATTCCTGAATCTTCGCCCTTGGTATAATATTCTGTGATGACAAATGGTTTTCCGGTCCAGGCAGTCCAATCCGCCATGTGTGTTGGCTCGGGCGTCCAGTAATTGTAATAATTGTTGGTCACAACATCCAGGTATTTTCCGATGGTGGTCATGAATTTTTTGTGGTGCTTCTCATCGGCATAGAACCGGGCTCCAATGTACATGTGGTTGGGGTCATACTTTTTAATGGCCTTGGATACTACCGAGAAATACTTTTCTCCGACCAACGCCATGAATGATTCCCTGTGCTCGTCTGTAATTTGTGCTCTTTCAATTCCCTGATCTTTCAACCACTTTTCTGCAGCCCTGCGACCCGTATCACTTTCAGGAAGCGCCAAGAAATTATCCAAAGATTTGAATTTGAATGGCATCTCGTTGTCTGAGAAATAGCCAAAAAGATTTGGATCATCCCGGTAGGCTAACAACTGTTTGGCATGCCTGTCACAAAAAGATTCAAATTGAGGATCAAAGACAAAAATGGCATCGTTGGGATAGCCAGTATGGCCCGGTTGCTGGAAAGTTCCTCCCCGCTCCCGTCCGTAGCTGCTCATAAAATTCCAATTGATGGTGTAGGCCAATGGACGCTCAGCTGTTTTGTTGGCCTCGATGATTGCCAGGTAATCAGACCAGGAACCCGCACAATTAAATCCATTTGATTGTAACATGTCTACTGTCTGCTTCATCCAGTTTTCTGCGGATCCAAACTTATCCAGAACGGCCTTTTCGTTTCTTGCCGACTTTCCCATTGAAATACTGTTGATGGCCATGTTGATGTAGAGGTACCCCTCAGGATCAATCCCCCACCAACGGTCACCAATCCTTTCGACATGAAAGAACCCGGTAGCGGAACCCTTGTGAGCAGTCCAACCACCATATTTACTCAATTCAACCAATTTCTTAGGTGGATGAAAATCGCTCAATCCTTGAACAGTCCGGGTTGGGAACGGTTCGTAAGGCGCATAACTGATGTGACCATCTTTGCTGATTCTTCTGCGTGCCTGGACCACCAGCTGTTTTTTAGCCGCACTTTTTTTGAAAAGTTCAAATTGGCCGGCGATATCTGCTTCATTGGTGGTTCCTGCGTGAACCAACACCCTGTAACGAAGATCCAGCCTGACATCCTTTTTCAGGTTGGTCTCCTCGCCTTCGACAGGCCAATACATTGGTGTGGGCGACATAAATCCGTAATCACGCGTAAACCAGGGAGATGGATACCAAGGATTTTCGGGATGCTGAAGAATTGCAATTCCTTCCCTGAAGTCACCTCGTTTGCCAAAATAATCCATCCAGGGAGAATTTTTACCAAAAGTATCTTTTTCGCCACTTTCACCACCAGCGTTCACCATGGTTCCACCATTTTTGACAGAGAGATCGGCGGCTACCCTCACGCTGAAAAGGGAGTGGTTGGTTTTTTTAATGGTCACATCCATGAGCATCTCCATGGTAATTTGTACATCAATTTGCCTGGTAGTTGGTGAAGGCGCAGTAATGGTAAATATCCTGAAATCTTTTACGGGAGAGTCTGCCCCTGGTCTGCTCCAGATGCATTCATCAGATATGACGACGGTATCGCTTCCCTCCTTCAGAATCGAAGCATTGAGAGAGATGATGCGCCCTCGCTCCAGTCCTTCCTGCCAATAATTGCCACCGTTTACCTGGTCACAACCAAAGAAAAGTGAACTATGGTGAGGATATTCTCCGTTCCGCATCGAAGTAACCGATCCTCCCGAAAGAGGACCGTTTACGGGATAGAAGAAAGGGTACTTTTCATCGGAAGAGAAGATGTAACTGGTAAAGAATTTTCCATCTATGGTCACATTAATTTTTGAACCTATTTTTACCGCCGTGATTTTTGCGGCGATAAGAGGAGAAAAAGTTCCTGCAAAAAGCAGTAAACCAAGGCAAATTTTTTTGATTTTCATGGGTAAGAAGTGACTAAAGTGAGCTAAAGTGACTAAAGTGACTAAAGTACTTAAGAAATGGTCAAAAACAAAGCGTTATCTCATGGATCAAATTTTCCAATTTAAAATTTGATCCCTTAGAGCTGGTTGTCGTATTTTAATCCGCTTTCCTTTTGCTTTTTGCCTGAATTGCCGAAATTATAGGTAAAACCACAGTAGATAATTCTGGCGCTCCGCTTCCTGTTTTCATAACGCTGGATTTCAGGTGTATCGATGATCGATTTCATCCGAAGTGAATTGAATGCATCCGAAATGGTCAAGATAAAAGCTGCCCTCTTTTTTAGCAAATCCTGTTTCAAACCAGTATTGAGCACGAAGGATGACAATTTTTTGCCTTGTGGTGTAAGTTGTTCACCCGTATAGATCGAAGTAATCTGCCAGACAGTACTTTTGGTCAGGTTGATACCCAGACTTCCATTGAGTGTGAAGGAAACATTTTCCTTGTTGTTGCTGAATCCGAGCGCTGATGCATCAATGATGTTGTAGAAGGTATTGGAACTAAGGTTCAAGGTAGCAAATTTTCCGATGCTGGTACTCAGAATAAATTCGAGTCCGGCAGAAGTGCTTTTACCTAAATTTTGCAGGGTAGAAATGAGTGTATCGCCGCTTGTTTTGGTGATTGAAGTGATTCCATTGTAATTGAATCTACAATAGGCCGTTGATATAAAGGTAGTTGACTTTCTTTTAAATTGGTATCCAAGTTCAAAAGAATGAATATCTTCGGGTTTCAGGTAGGGATTTCCAGCACGGATGTTGTGCATGTCCTGGTATTCAGGAAAGGGATTAAGCTGTTCATCTTCGGGTCTGCGGATACGATGGCTGTAATTTAACTGCAACTCGTGTTTTTCAGAAATCTTGTAGGAAGTGTGCAAGGTAGGATACAAACGGTTGTATTGATTCTTCAGAACTGTATTCTTGGTTACCAGATTGGCGCTTGTATTTGTCAGTTCGCCACGAAGGCCGGCCAAGAAACCAAATTTACCCATCTCGTGCTCGAAAGTAACATAGAGAACCTTGGTGTTTTCTGAACGAATGAATTGATTGGACCGGGAGTTGTCGCGCATGAAAATTGTCTTGTTCATTGCAGTTGTATCTCTTCTCAGATCCATGTCATTGTTTAGATGATCAAGTTCAAAACCAGCTTCTAACTTAGACTCTTCCGATAGCGGATTTGAATATTCTGCAAGCAATTGTGACTCCCTGTTGGCATGGTGGTACAACATGTTGTCGTAGTTAGTTTGTATCCGGGGAATCCTGTAAATGTTGGTGTAGTAATTATCTTCGTATTCTTTTGTAAATGAACTGGTATAATTAAGGTTCAGATCGTGTCCCTCTTTGCCGAAATTGTGTTGAAAAAACGAGGCGAGTTCAAGGTCAGATTCCATCTCCGGCAGGTAGCGGTCCCTGTTGTAATCTTCCTTTTTATATTGAAGACTGTCGATGGTATAGACTGAAATATCGCTTTGCCTCTGGAAACGGTAGTTGTAATTGGCGGATAGACCAAACCTGTTTTTATCATTTGGTTTGAAATCGGCTCCAAGTCCGGCAATGTTGCTGATGGGTCTGGCATCGCTTTCAGAGTGGTTTCTGATAAAGGATTCTTCTTTGCCATTCAGCAGGGTCTGGGTGGAAATGTCGTTGATGCGTTGCCTGGCGTCCTGCCTGAGTCCAACGTTGCCAAAGAAATTCCACTTACCAGGATTGTAGTTGATGGCCACATTGGAGTTGTATCTGTTTTCGTTCCCTGCATTGACACTGGCACTTCCGTTGAGTCCCAAACTTTTGTTTTTCTTGAGGACGATGTTGATGATGCCCGAAGTGCCATCCGGCTTGTACTTTGCAGAAGGATTGGTGATTACATCAATCTTTTCGATTGAGTTGGCAGGAATTTGCTGCAAGACAGCGGCCCTGTTGAGGTTCATCATGGCTGAGGGTTTACCATTGATCAAGATGGTTACATTTTCTGAGCCTCGGAGGCTTACGTTTCCATCTATATCCACCTGAACAGAGGGTACATTTTGAAGCAAGTCGCTCAGTGAACCTGTCTTGCTCATCAAATCTTCACCTACATTGAAGGTCTTTCTGTCTATTGAATTGACAAATGTCGATTTTCTTCCTGTTACTTCAACTTCGTTGAGGGTCTTGGCGGCCTCTGAGATGTACAATTTACCTAGATTTAGTCTGTTAACTCCCCCACCGATTTTGAAAGCAGGCGTTTTCATGTTCTCGAATCCAATAAAACTATAGGTTACCAGATACTCTCCGGCCGGAATTTTTTCAAATTGAAATTTGCCTTTGTTGTCAGCTACCGCGCCCTGGACGAAAGTTGAATCTTTCGCTTTTTTTAGGATGATCTGAGCAAATTCGAGTGGTTTGTCTGATGATTTCTCGATCACAAAACCAAAAATGGTTCCCGGCATCTGTTTTTGGGCCGAGAGGTTCAATTGGCATACTACTAAAAGAGAGAAAAAAGCAAAAGAAATTTTTGATCTGAACATGAGTTTAAGCGGTATTAAGCATGAAAAAATTATTGTTACTCTGATTTTATGCGCCTTACATTAGGTCAGCGAAAGATTTAACCTTCTCCGGTCATCATTGAAAAATCACCACAAAGAAAAACACCAATCTTGTAGAAAAATTGAATTTTTCATATTCAAGATTCAGCTATTCCTCTCTTTTCGGCGCTACAATGGCTTTGGTTACTTCTTTCAAATCTTTAAAAGAGATTGTTGACAATGTTTTGTGCAGGTTCAAGTCAGATGGTTGCTGTTTCAGACTCATCATAGGATTGTTTTGCGCGTATTGTTTCCCTTTGTCTGGTGTCCACACGAGCAGGTCATTTGGCTCACAGACCAATATTTCGCACAGCAACTCAATAGGGTCCAACCTAAAAATACGTGTCTTGTTGTTTAACATAGGGTCTCAGGGGAGCCCAGGCTCAGGGGAGTCCGGGTTCCCACTCCCCCAGTCTTATATCTTGATATTCGTGGTTCCATAAGGAAACCGCTGTGATCTGGAAAGTTGTTTGTTGGCTTCATCGTCGTTCACGAACTTCTCAGTATCCGGATCCCATTGCAATCTTCGGCCCAGCTTCATGGAGATGTGGGTGATCAGGCAGACGGTACAGGCCCTGTGACCTTTCTCTACGGGGGAGATAGGTTCCTTTCCTGATTTGATACAGTCGAGCCAATTTTCGTGCTGGTTGTTGATTTTGTAGAGATGGATCTCATTCTCCCTGATCACGGAAGTCAGAATCTTGGGATCACTGGCCTCCAAGGCTTTGCTGTTCTTTCCTTGCGCAACAGGATCACTTGCGGATGCGGTATAGGCACCCCTGGTTACGAAGATCCAGCCTTCGCTGCCCTCGTACCTGATACCATTTGGATAGGCACCACTCGTAAGCTGGGTGATGCCGTTTTTGTATTCGGCTACTGCCAGAAAATCGCCATGCACATTCCACAATCCTGATTTTGGGAAGGTAGCCATCGCATTGATTGAAATCGGACCCGTGTATTCGGTATCCATTCCCCAGGCAGCGGAGTCGTAATGGTGCTGACCCCATCCAGTGATCATACCTGCGCCAAACTGCTCGCAACGCAACCACCCCGGCCTGTCAGACATGCTGTTTTGAGGATGCACCCGCATTTCTGTGTAATAGATTTCGGGAGTTGAACCCAACCACATGTCGTAATTGAGGTTCTTTGGAATGGGCATCTCAGGAGCTTCTGGTCCTGAAGGATCACCTGGCAATCCGATTTTTACGGTATGTAGTTTCCCTATTCTGCCATTTCTGACAAGTTCAGCGGCAATCCGGAATTGTGGCATGGCCCGCTGTTGGGTTCCCTGTTGAAAAATATTGCCCTTCTTTTTGACAATGTCTGCCAGCATTCTGCCTTCTGCAATAGTCAGGGCAGTTGGCTTTTGCAGGTAAACATGTTTTCCTGCAAGCGTTGCCTCAATGGCTGGTTGTGCATGCCAGTGATCGGGGGTAGAGATCATCACCGCGTCAATTTCCTTGTTGAGAAGCATTTCACGGTAGTCGCCGTAGGTCTTCACATCAACAGCGGTGGGGCTTCCGCTCTTTTTTGCATAGAACTCTTCTATGAATTTCTTGCCTTTGGCCGCCCTGTTTGAATCGAGGTCGGCTACCGCGATGACACCGGCCGCATCGAGTGGCAGTGTCTCTGCAAGATCATGGCCCATGGCGATGCGGCCAAAACCGATTTGTGCCACATTGATCTTGTTGCTGGGTGCATTCGCTCCGAAAACGGAGGATGGAACGATGGTTGGGGCGAGAATTACTCCAGTCATTGCAGCGGATGAATTTCTCAGAAAATTTCTTCTTTCCATGGGTTCGTTTTGTTGGTTGATATTGGTTAATGGACCAGTTCGTTATTTTGTTGTGGCTAAAATTCTAATTTGGCAGTGAAAATTTTTCAATGTAATCCCCGAGCCTGTCAGGATTGAATATTTCAGTGACCCGTCTGGTTCTGTGGTTGTTTAGTTTGATGTCGAGAAATACATTTGCTGCTCTTTTTTTAATTTTCATGGATTTAACCTCATTCAAAGCAATTTCGCTTTGAACTGATTTAAAGAGATTTAGTATAAAAATAACCAAGTGGCCAATCCCTATTAAAAGCCCGGTCCAGAGCAAAAATTGATCGCCCGTTTTCAGGTACCTCAGTACAGACATTGCGCCAAAAATCATCCACATGGCTGAAGAAAAAAGCCGTAGCTTACGTTGACTTTTGGCGTTGTCCGAAATGACAATCCCATCCTTTTCGAAGAGCAGATTTCCATTGCGCAGTTCGAACTTATTGTCCTCAAAGAGTGGTTTTGACTGGTAATCTTTGTCAATGTATTCTTTGAGACCGACTTTGTCAACTACCGCATAGACTCTCCTGACTTTGTAATTGGTAAGTCTGATTTCAAGATATTCCCCCATCAAACCACTGGTCAATTTCATCGATTTGACCTCTTTCAGGTCGATGACATTCTGAACCGATCTGAATGGAGAAACCACAAATGCAAGAACAAAAGCGGTTCCAACGAAAAATCCGCTCCAGGTTTGATACTGTTCACCGGTTGTAAAATAGGCGACAACCAAAGTCAATACTCCAATTACAACGGAGGCAGTAAAAAACAGAAAGAGACGCCATCGAATTTTTTCGTGGTCTGCAATGACAATCTTTTCCTCTTCGAAAACGAGTTTCCCTTTTTTTAGTTCAAAAGTAGTGATCATACAAATTGATTTGAAAGAGGCAAAGTTTTGATGTATTCTTCCAATCGCTCTGCATTGTAAATTCCATTTACCCTTCTTGTTTGGTTGTTGAGCAGTTTGATGATCAGAAATTCCTTGAACAAAACTCTTTTAACTTTCAATGATTTAACCTCTTGCATGGAAATTTCATTTTGTGTGTTGGTCAGGATGGCCAGTACAAGGAACAGCAATCCCGCCAATCCGATGACCATGCCACTCCCAGATTTGTGAATGTCGCCTAACTTCATATAGGTCAAAACATTATAAAATCCCAGCAGAATCAGGATGGCCGAGGAGAAGAGTCTGCCCCGTTTCAGGAATTTGGCAGTATCGGTAATAACGATTTTGTCTGATTCAAAGACGAGTCTGCCTGTTTTGAGTTCGAAAATGTTGTCCATGATGATTTTTAATGTTAGATGAAGATGGCTGCGAATGGTTTAAATGCAAAATATTTAATAATTTTTTACGGCAGTCACGAATGCCTTTAGGTTTTCTGAGGAAACATTTTGTGGAATCCCTCCTCCGCATGACCAGATGATACGGCTGTGGTCGGTGGTCTCCTTCATCATTCGCTGGGTGGCTGTGTATACTTCGGCCGGGGTGCCGGCGGCAAGGACATCGCGGGGAGGCAGGTTGCCAATCAGTGCCACTTCCGGTCCGGCCAGTTTACGTATCTGGTTGATGGGATGGTCGAAGGCAAAATTAAAGAGGTTGACACCCATCTCCTGCAAGAAAGGGGCACAAGTCAGTCCGAAGGCATCGTTGTGGAAAAAGCCGATTTTAGAGTCGATGGCACCGAAACATCTTTTGATGTAGGGCACTACAAATTCCTTACACTCCTCCTCCCCGACAAAACCTACGATATCGTCGAGCAAAAGAACTCCTTCGATGGATGGGAAACAGGCTTTCTGGTATTTAACCCAATCTTCAATAAATTTGGTGATTTTCTCCATCAATTGGTGGGCTTTTTCGGGATCCATCGCCAAGAGGAGCATGAACTCGGAGGTTCCCATCAGAAAAGTGGCGATGTTGAGTGGGCCACGAGTAACTGCAAACTTGACTTCATGTCCCATCTCCCTCATCTCAGGTTCCATGAGTCTAAGCCTGTTGATCATGAAAGGCAGCAGACCATCGGAAGTGACATTTGGTTGCGGAAGTCTATCAATGTCTTCATCCGAATGGATTACCCTTTCGGCATGGGGCAGATTGGATTCGTACCAGACCGATCTTGCACCAAATGCAGATGGTTCTGTACACATGCCGTATTCGGACCAGAATCCCGGCAGGAAAGTCACCTCCGGAAATAGTTCGATGGCCTTGAGGTTGGTTTTCAGCCAAATATCATCTGATGAATAATAATCGAGCGTCGAGATGCCGGCCCATCCCGGTAACCAGGGACTGTCTATGATAAATCCGATAGCCTTTGTATCGGTACTCTTGCCATTCACTACGGCCAAAAGAGCCTCCCATTGGTAGTTTGTCATTTTGAATGCATTAATATTTGGAACCTAAAGCTACTGAAATTTTCATTCAGACAATCGACCTTTTAAACCTGTCAGGATAAATTCAATTGTCCATTCGCCTTTTCATCATCGAACTCACCCTCCCACCTGGCTATCACGGTAGTGGCCAAACAGTTTCCGATCACATTGACTCCCGTTCTGGCCATGTCGAGGAGAACATCGATGCCAAGGATGATCATAACAGGCTCGACAGGTAAACCAAAAGTGGTAACAGTTCCCAGAAGAATGACAAAGGATGCCCTCGAAACACCGGCCACTCCTTTGCTTGTAAGCATGAGTGTCAGTGCAATGACCAGCTGTTTTTCGATGGAAAGCTCTATGCCGGCGGCTTGTGCCACAAAAACAGCTGCCAAGGAAAGATAGAGGGTAGATCCATCCAGGTTGAAACTATATCCGGTTGGGATCACGAAGGAGACAATTTTTCGGGGTACCCCGAAGGCCTCCATGGATTCCATGGCAGAGGGGAGCGCAGATTCTGAGTTGGCTGTGGCAAAGGCGATGGAGGCCGGCTTGGAGACTGCCGACATAAATTTTAGAACAGGAATCTTAAAGAGCAGGGCAACTGGTAACAAGACCAGTCCCAAAAAGGCCAAAAGTGCAACATACAAGGTTAACAACAACTTCAACAAAGTAAATAAAACGTCTGTTCCCATGTGACCTATTGTATATGCAATGGATGCAAATACAGCTACAGGGGCAAAATACATGACGATGCCAGTAAATTTGAACATTACTTCCGTCAGGCTTGCCGTGAATTTCAGCATGGGTGACTTGTATTTCTCACCAAGCATGGAGAGGGCAATCCCGAAGATGATGCTGAAAATCACTATTTGAAGAATGTTCCCTTCGGCGATGGCTTTGGCAATATTTTCGGGAAAGATATGAAGGATAAACTCCTGGGTAGTCTGCATTTTTGCGGCCACCACTGGTGTGCTTGTTGAAATCGTTGAAAGGTTAATTCCAACTCCTGCCTTTGATACATTGATGGCAATTAAACCGATGATGAGTGCAAGGGTGGAAGCCACCTCAAAATAGAGCAACGATTTCCATCCCATTCGACCTACTTGTTTCAGATCGGTATGACCCGCGATGCCATTGACAAGGGTTGCAAAGAGCAAGGGAGCGATGATGGTTTTGATCATGCGAAGGAATATCTCTGCCAGAAATTGCAACGAACCAGCCATCTGCGGAAAATCGTAACCAAATTCCGCGCCTGCAACCAACCCCAGCAGTATCCATATGGTGAGCGATTTCTTCTTCCATGCCACCATGGCGAAGGCAACAATCGCCAATATTCTGCAGGATGTAAGCAACTGGTTGCCAAAATCTGCCAAATGTATCAATTTAAAGAAGGATAAGACGACCGTCAAAGTTACGGTTCCGATGAGAAACCAGGAAGTCCAGTTGCGCTTGATATTTTGTTTGATGCTATTTTCCAAGGTGATCCTATTAGGTTTTCCAATTAATTTTAGTGAACCAAAGATAAGGAATCCTTTCAATTTTCATTGTCCGTCTAACGCTTGAATGAAATGCAAGCAACGGAATGCAGCGATTTTTTCCGCCTCTCAGTTGCGGGCTCTTATTTGAACTTTTGTATTTGCAAACCCGTATAGTTGGTATATTTTTACCCCACTTATAAAAAGTAGCGTATGGAATTCAGTAAATTTTCAGTTTATCACCCAAAAATGGAGTACCGGCGTTTTGGAAAAACAGATAAAATGGTGAGTGTCATCACCCTTGGGGGAATGAGGTACACCCAGTCGGATTCCGAGCCCCGCGACCAGATCCCCAGGGAGACGCTGTTGCAATGCCGTGATACTGTAGAAAAGGCTTTCCACCAGGGCATCAACATGGTAGAAACCGCCTGGGGTTACACCAAGAGTGAGCACGTTTACGGGCGTGTCCTGAATGATGAACTGAACATCAAGCGCAGCAGCTACTTGTTGATGACCAAAGGTAATCCCAAGACAGCTGCAGAGACACGGAAAATGGTTTCTCTGCAGTTAAAGGCCTTGAAAACAGACCATTTTGATTTCTATGCCTGGCACGGTATCAACAACAATGAATTGCTTTCGACTGCCTGTGCAAAAGGTGGTCCTGTTGAAGAACTGCTAAAGTTAAAACAGGAAGGTGTCATCGGGCATGTTGGGTTTAGCACACATGGTCCGCTGGATGTTATTTTGAAGACCATTGAAACAGATTTGTTCGATTTTGTCAACCTTCATTACTACTATTTTTTTCAGCGAAACAAGGCCGCCATTGACCTGGCAGCCTCCAAAGACATGGGCGTTTTTATCATATCACCCAATGACAAAGGCGGACAACTTTCCAAATCACCTCAAAAATTACTGGATTTGACTGCACCGCTGCATCCCATCCAATGGAATGCACGGTTCTGCCTTGGTCATGCTGCCATTCACACACTTACTTTCGGTCTGCCGGTCACGGCTCAGTTCAGTCACATCGACGGGATCTTCCCCGCTCCTGCCCCGCTCTCAATGGCGGATGAACTGATCAAGAAAGCGCTTGATGCCCAGAAACTTACAGTTCCATTTGCCGATTTTGACGGCTATGGTTTGGAAGATGATCCTTCAGGATTAAATATTCCTGAAATACTGCGTTTCAGAATGCTTTGGAAATGCTACGACATGAAGGATTTTGGTCTCTATCGGTACAACATGTTCCAGGAAAAGGGGCATTTCTTCCCTGGTAGTTTTCCGACAGAAGAGAACCTGAAAAAAATTGATCTTACCCGTTGCCCAAAAGGCATTCCACTGGTTGACCTGATCAGGGAAACACACGAGGGGCTGTTTCGAAGGAGGTAATGTGAAGGGGACTGCTACTAAAGGGACTGGGAGACTGGACTCCTCTGAGACCCTGAAAGAGTTAAAAGTGAATAGCCAGGGGCGAAGCGGAGCGGAACCCCTAATAATTAGAATTCCAATCCCTGTTACCTGATGAACTTCTCTTCTCTCAACTCTTTAAACGCCTGGTTCAATTCGGCTTCGGTGTTCATGACGATCGGACCGCGCCAGGCAACCGGCTCTCCGATGGGTTTGCCGGAGATCATGATAAATCTGGCCTTGTTTGCTTTGGTTGTGGCCTTTACCTGAGAACCTTTCCCAAACAAGGCTCCTTGTCCTGCACGGATCAGATCCGGACGACTTTCATCAAATTGGGCACTGCCTTCGTACAAATAGGCAAAGACTGTATAATCGGAATTTACCTCAGTCACAAATTCGCAATTTTCGGGCATCTCCACATCAAAATATTCAGGATCGGCTACGATATTTTCGACAGGACCACGAACACCATTAAAAGTGCCAGCCAGAATTTTCACCTTCACACCATTTGGCAAAGTGACGATGGGTGTTTTTGAGGCCGGGATATCCTGGTAGTGAGGGGCAACCATCTTGTTGGCAGCGGGTAAATTGACCCATAGCTGGAAACCACCAAGTCTTCCACCCGCATTTTGAGGCATCTCCTGGTGGATGATGCCGCTTCCTGCAGTCATCCATTGAATATCCCCCTTTCCAATCACACCACTGTTGCCCATACTGTCGCTGTGCTCGACCTTTCCATCCAGCATGTAGGTTACGGTTTCCATTCCCCTGTGCGGATGCCATGGAAAGCCGGCAATGTAATCGTTGGGATTGTCGGAGCCGAAATAGTCCAACATCAGAAAAGGATCCAGCAAACCCTGTTCGTAAAACCCAAAAATCCTGGTAAGACGAACGCCTGCTCCATCAGAGGTTGGCTGTCCGTGAATGATTCGGCTAATTTTACGGTATGTTTCCATCATCAGTAATTTCAAAAGTGGTTAAAATATGGCAATCGCTCCAAAAAACCTTCGCCTTATACCACGAAAGTCATGATTGAATGCGGCAAACTATTTGCTTGCACGGCTTTCCCTTTGATCCACAGGTTGATTGGCAGCTTTTGTACTGAGCTGTTTAGTACGATGACTACTACCTTCCCGTCGGGATTCAGAAAAGCTGTTGATTCAAGTAAGTCGCGGTTCGAAGCACAGGCAATTCTTTTCGCACCTGGAAGAATGAACTTCGAAAAATGGCCTATGTAGAAATAGCTGTTGGTAAAGATTAGTCTGCCAGTCCTGAGATCGGCGTGTACAGGGGCAAAACAGAAATTACCCACATGGTTGGGGCCGCCCTTTTCGTCAAGCAAAATATTCCAGTCGGTCCAGGCAACCGTACCGCAGTTGAAATCGTTGACCATGGAATGTGCATACCGTTCTCCCAACCGCCAGTTTTGAATGCTGTCGAGGACAAATTTCTCCACACATCCTTCACTGAAAACGAGGTTGGCATTCGGAAATGCTTCATGAACAAGCCTGACATTGTCGAACTGCATGCCACTCTTCGTCCAGGTTTCATACCAGTGAAACCCGATGCCCCAAATGTATTTCGCTGCTACTGAATCACCAAGTACGACGCTGGCACGCTGATAGATCAAATCGCGGTTGTGGTCCCAAACGATCAGCTTTTTATCACCCAACCCACTCTTTTTAAGGGTTGGACCCAAAAAATTCTTCACAAAATCACGTTCAGCCTCCGCCGAATAGACACAAGACTCCCATTTTTGAACCGCCATAGGTTCGTTTTGTACCGACAAACCCCAAATTGGAATTCCCATCGCTTCGTAGGTCTGAATGAATCTCACATAGTGATTGGCCCAAATTTGTCCACAACTCGTCAACAAATTGCCTCCATGCAAGAGGCTGTGGTTGTCTTTCATCCAGGCCGGCGGACTCCAGGGCGAGACAAACAACGGCAGTTTTCCTCCGGCAGCGGCGTTTGCTTTTTTGATCAGAGGTATCCTGAACTGCTCGTCGTGTGTGACCTTAAAAGTTGCCAGGGTACTGTCATTTTCAGCAACATAGCCATAAGAATCGGATGAGAAATCGCAGCTGCCAATGTTGGTCCTTGCAAAATTGTAACCAATTCCCTTTTCTTTGTCGTAGTACGCATTGAGCACTGCCTTTTGGTTTTCCGGAGTCAATCTGGCAAAGACCTCCGCAGCCGCATCTGTCAAGGCTCCCCCAATACCGACGATGGTTTGAAATGTCTTCGATGGGTCAACGAAGATGCATACCTTCGTTTCGGTCGGCTGACTCAAAGGTGCAAATGCTGCATCTGCCAACTGCGAAAGCTGTAGGGAAGTGTCGCGGGCAGTCACAAAAATCTGCGCTTTGAAAGGTTCAAACTCCTTCGCCTGCACCTCCATAGGCTTTGAAACGGGCTTCATCTGACATCCGCAAAATGCCAATGTTACCAGGAACAACAGTGTTTTCAGGTTTCTCATTTTGTTGTTATTTGAGGTGATGAAGATAGGAAAAATGTGCTGATTTGATAATGGGTTGATTGGTTGATGTGCTGATTTGATGATGGGTTGATTGGTTGATGTGCTGATTTAATGAGGGGAGGATTGGTTGATGTGTTGATTTGAACATGTGCGGGTGTTTAGGTAAGGATTTTCGGGGCTATATTTGCTACTGTAAACAAAGAGATATGCTTCTGCCAAAAAGAGAACATCCCAAACAGAAACAGGGCCTGCATCTGCGCAACAAACACCGCGAACGTTATGATTTTGAGACGTTGGTGAAGAGTTGCCCCGAATTGGCACCCTTCGTCAGACCCAACCCTTACCAGGATGATTCGATAGATTTTTTCGATCCGTTGGCCGTAAAGATGCTCAACAAGGCCCTGCTGAAACATTTCTACGGCATCGACTATTGGGACATTCCGCAAGGAGCTCTCTGTCCGCCCATCCCCGGCAGGGCCGACTACCTGCATTACCTCGCTGATTTATTGGCATCTGATAAAGGTGGAACCATCCCGGTAGGTCCACAGGTAAGGTGCCTCGACGTTGGGACAGGCGCCAACTGCATCTACCCTATCTTGGGCAACAGATCTTACGGATGGTCTTTTACGGCCACGGACATTGCTCCGGCAGCAGTAGAAAATGCCCGGATAATCGTCGCTAAAAATCCCTGCCTGGAAGGATTCATAGAGATCAGACTTCAGAGAAACAGGGCTGAAATATTCGAAAATATTCTGGAATCTGGCGAATATTATGATGTAACAATCTGCAATCCTCCTTTTCATTCCTCGCAGGAAGCGGCGCTTTTGGGGTCGCAGCGAAAGGTCACAAATTTAAAAGGGGCCAAGCAGAAGGAACTTCATCTTAACTTTGGCGGCAACGGTCATGAATTGTGGTGCCCCGGTGGCGAGGTGCAATTCGTTTGCCGGATGGCTGAAGAGAGCAGAAAATTTTCTTCCTCCTGCGGCTGGTTTACGTCGCTTGTTTCGCAGGGGACACATTTGCCGGGAATCTTGCACCTCCTTAAAAAGCTCGGTGCCATCGAAATCAAAACCATCGACATGAGCCAGGGCAATAAAATTAGCAGAATCGTCGCCTGGCATTTCTGAAAGGTCGGAATAATGAGTAATATCCAATTTATCAGTAGTTTAACAATTTTTCATCTCATTTTTTTTCTACCTCTGCCTCCAACACCTGGTTCAATTCCAACAATCTCTTTCTCAGCATTGGATAGGATATTTCCTGGACGGCTTGCTTGTTTTCGATTGCCAGAGAGGCAGCCACCGCTGCCGATTGTCCCAAAATCATGAAGACAGGTTCCATCCTGATGGAGCCATAGGCGATGTGACTGGCCGAAACACAGACAGGTACCAGTAAATTGCTGCAATCCGCCTGTTTCGGAACAATGGAACCATAGGAAATTGAATAGGGCGATTTGAGATGTACCTGAACGTCCCCCTCATTTTGGACGAAACCCTCCGCAGTTACATAGCGCTGTACATTGTGTGAATCCATCCCATATGAACCCATGCCGATCGGATTGGGTACCGGATTTTGGCCTGTTACTTCATTTTCGGTAGTTACAAAAATTCCAACCATCCTCCTTGCTTCTCGGATGTACAATTGTCTGGGCCAATGGTTGTTATCTTCAAATTCATCGCCTGCCAAACCCCAGACGCTCATCTTTTTCCGAACCTCTGCCGATACCCTTCCATCGTTGCTCAGGAAATAGAACAGCCCTTTTTGGTAGGACTCGTGTTTCTTTATGATCTCCTTTCTTTTTTCGTAGGAAGCTTCGGGATAATCATAGCTGCCGCCGATGTAATCACTGCTGAAAGGCCCGTGGTTGTTGGTATCTGTCTTGTGGTTTGGAATCCTGTCGTATTTGGCAAACCAGTCCATCCAGCCGGTATCCAACACCCTGGCTACCAGTTCATAATTTGCCGGATTGTACCCTTCCGGTTTTGGAAATGGAACCCTGTTGACCGGATGATCGCTCAGGCACAAACGGAAGCAGTAGGCCTGCACCTTCTTGTCGCCCGTTCCATTGGCCGAAATTGGTTCCGGCGATATTCCATAGAGCAGTCCGCTCTCCTTCTTGCCGGGAATTTTGTATGGATCGATGGGGTCCTTGAAAAAATGGCCCCGCTCCGTGATCCCTGCTTGAACACCGTTGTAGCGCTCGTTGTAAAAAGAGGATGCTTCCCGTCCAACAACATAGGAGACTCCTGCAGCAGCCATCAGGTCTCCTTCGTAGGTGGCATCGATGAACATTTTACCGGTGAAGATCTTTCCTGATAAGGTTTTGATCGACAGAATTCTGCCATCTGATTTCAATACGCCATTTTTTCTGTCGAGCCATTCGTTACGCAGTACCCTGATGTTGTTCTCCTGCACCATCTCCTCGAAAACCGTCTCGGCCACATGGGGTTCGAAGATCCACATGGTTCGGTTTTCGCCATCCATGGCCACCGTTCCCTGCCCTTTGTTACCAAATTCTGCCTGTTTCTCGTATTTCCAGGAGGCAGAATCATGGTAATGCATCCACACCCGATGGTAAAAATCGCGGGAGAGACCGCCAATCACCGATTTATTTCCGGTATCCGTGAAACCGAGTCCGCCGGAGGAGAGTCCACCCAGATGGCTGTCGGGCGAGACTACAATTACCGTTTTGCGTGAATGAACCGCCTCCACCGCAGCCACAATGGCTGCAGAATTTCCTCCGTAAATGATGATGTCGGCTGCTAATTCATTTGTTTTGCCTCCCGCGAAAGCACCAACGGAGCAGTTTGGGAAAGGGGCCAAAAGCAAACTCATTAGACTCATGTGAAGCCAGAAAGGAAAGTTTTTCATTCGTAAATATATTTGTTAAATAATTGAATATCTGTAAGTACTCATGTAACTCGCAGGTGAATTTACATCTCCTTTTTGGGTCTTGCCCATGCTCGTTTCATTGGAAATGGCAAATCAATTACAACATGTATAAAAAAAATATCAACAGATAGCTTCGTCGTTGCAACTACCGGTGACGGTCCAAAGCCGGTCACGAAGTAGTGATTTGATCCTAGATGATGCGCATCCGGCAGAAGGAGCAGTAGACAAAGACCGGGGCCACCACAAAAAATACAGTTCCAAAGAAGGGAGCCATGGTCCTGAATTTATCGTCGAGGGCAATTCCCATCGCAAGCAAACCAAAAAGCGTTGTAAATTTAATGATTGGATTCAAAGCAACTGCAAAAGTGTCCGTAAAAGGATCGCCAACGGTATCTCCTACCACCGCGGCATCGTGCAATGGGCGATCCGAAGAGCACTTGCCACGAGTGATTCACCGGTTGCAAAACCTATGAAGGCAGCACCTGCCATCTCGCTGGGAACATAAAGCAGTATGATCAATGCCTAAGAAGCAGACCACGAATCCGAACATCAGCAGATTGGTCTGGCCAATCGACATTCGTGGCTTTGCTGGAAAAATCCGGCTGAAAATGATTTGCAAACCGGTATATTTGGAGGATGAAATCTGCGTCGCTGAAGGAGATAAAAAACGAACTTGCCCGGTTGCATCCGGTGAGACTGGCGGAGCTTTGTCTTCAGTTGTCCAAACACAAGAAGGAGAACAAGGAGCTGCTCTCCTACCTCCTTTTCGACTCGTTTGATGAAAAAGCCTATATCCGGGAGGTTAAATCGATGGTGGACGAAATGTTTGGGGAGGTGAGGAAAGGCAATACTTACCTGGCCAAGAAGACGGTTCGCAAGATTCTTGCGGTCATCAACAAGCAGATCAAATTTTCAGGTTCAAAGCAAACAGAGGTGGAATTGTTGATTCATTTCTGTAGAAATATGCAAAAATCGGAGTTACCCTTTTACTACCATTCGGCGCTCCTAAACATCTACCAGCGGCAGGTTCAAAAGATCCGCAAATCGTTGTCAACCCTTCATGAGGATCTTCAGTTTGACTATTCGGAGGAGATCAGGCAGTTGGAAGATTAGCAGGAGAACACGGTTTTCAGATCGATCTGCACGACGAAACAGGCTGCGGTTGACACTTTACTGACGTATTCTGACGGCTTCATGACCCGTAATTTATTCCCAGTCCCTTTTTATTGAAAGCCTCCAACAGGCCAAAGGTGTCATTCGTATGCACGGATTACCAACTAATGCAGGCCTTCCGGTGCCATGACCCGATGGATGGCAGGGTCCTTGTTGTCATGATATTTTTTCATGTTCACAACTGCTGTTGTATTTCATAATTTACTATATTTGAAATACATATGACGTGTTTATCATGCCTTATGTATTTTCTCCCTTAGACCCTAATACAACCTAAAATTGAAGTAAAAATGGCCAAATTCCTACTTGTTGTTATCCTCATCCTCTCGGGACTAAGAAGTTTCTCGGGAAATGTTCCCATTGATAGGGCCAGCATCGTTGCCACCAACTGGTACAGGCATTATGCGCCTGCTGGAAAAACACAGGGAAGCATCCTAAAAACCGTAGAATACAAATTGAAAGAAGCTACCAATTTTTACCTTTTTTCTTTTGACAAAGGAGGTTTTGTGATGGTTTCAGCCATTGATCAGGTAGATCCTGTATTGGGCTATGGATTTTCAGGCAACGTTCCTGATGTAATTGACAATCTCTCTGTAAAAGACTGTTTTGACAATTATGCCAAACAAATTGATACCATTGGTGTGATGAATTTGAAGTCGGCCAAAATTGACTTAAAATGGGAGCAATTGACAAAAAATATTTTCCCCAAAAGTGGTGAGTTAAGTGTGGGACCACTTTTAACAACTACCTGGAACCAGGGATGCTATTACAATGCCTCCTGCCCTTCCGATGCTGCCGGGAGTTGTGGCCATGTGTATACCGGATGTGTGGCTACTGCTATGGCCCAAATTATGAAATATTGGAATTTCCCAACTTCCGGAACTTCTACTCACACCTATACACACCTTACTTATGGAAGTCTTACCGCCAATTTTGGTGCAACGACTTACCAATGGAGTCAGATGCCCAACAATGTTACGAGTTCAAATAATGCAGTTGCAACCTTGATGTATCATTGTGGTGTATCCGTTGACATGGATTATAGTCCAACTGGTTCAGGGGCTGGAGAACCTAGGGAAGCACTGGTCAACTGTTTCAAGTATTCTTCACAAGCCCAATATGTTGAAAAAGCAAATTATTCAACTAATGATTGGGTCAATTTGATGAAATCCGAATTGGGTTTGCAACGTCCAATTTGGTACGATGGATTTAATCCCAGTGATGGGCATGCTTTTGTCTGCGATGGATTTCAAAACATTGATTATTTTCATTTTAACTGGGGATGGGGAGGATACATGGATGGGTATTTCTATTTGGCAAGCCTAAATCCGGCCGGCATGGAATTTAATTCGGGGCAAGGCGCCGTAATAAGAATAGTTCCCTCAAGTTTGCCTGATGGATACATTGGTTTCTTCCTATCGGATAATGTAGTGTCTATTGGAGCAAATGGTGGTTTGGCAGCGGTTAACGTTGCTTCCAGTGCAAACTGGACTGCTGCTTCCGATCAGTCCTGACTGACCCTTAATACCGGCACCGGTATAGCAGGAACTTCGAATCTGACACTTACTGCTTCTCAGAATCTTTCAGGCAGCAAACGTTATGCCAATGTAACAGTTTCAGCAAATGGCTATGGAAGTCAAATCATTGCTGTCAGCCAATCCGCCAAAGTTGCTGTAACTCCTGGTGGATTACTCTCTGTACTTGCCGGAGATTTGACGACAACCACCAATCTCTCCCTTACAGGATCCATCGATGCCCGCGATTTTAAAACCATGCGTGACAACATGCCATTGTTGAGTGACATTGATTTGAGTGGTGTTAGCATTGTCGCCTACACAGGAACAGAGGGAACTGAAAGTACAAACAGTACGATTTACCCGGCGAATGCAGTGCCAAATTTCGCTTTTTCGAATGCATCCTGGCAAGGAAAAACAATACTGAATTCCATTCTACTTCCAAATTCAGTAACTGTGATTGGAAATAATGCATTTTCAAATTGCAGTGGTCTTTCAGGGTTTATTATACCTCCTTCTGTTACCACAATTGGCAATCATGCCTTTTTATATTGCGATAGACTTACTTCGTTGGTCATTCCTGCTTTGGTGACTTCAATAGGAATCCAAACCTTTTCTTACTGCAGCAAATTGGCATCAATTTACATTCCTGCTTCAGTAACCTTTATCAACTATTATGCTTTTTTGGGTTCGGGTGGTTCTATAACAGTGAATGAGAACAATCCCAACTATTCGGATTTGGGTGGATTGTTGTTTGATAAATCAAAAAGCAGGTTGATTCAATGTCCTGTTTCAAAGACGGGTAGCTATAACATTCCTTTGTCAGTTACTAGCGTTGGATATTATGCATTTGCCTACTGTTCCGGATTAACGTCACTAACGATTCCCACTGGTGTAACAACGATTTCAAATAGTGCATTCGCCTCTTGTACGGGTTTGACAAAAATTTATGCACTCGAAACTACTCCTGTAAATTTAAGTTCTTCCACAAATGTATTTGCAAACGTTAACAAAGCCACCTGTACGCTCTATGTCCCATTTGGGAAAAAAGTGCTCTATTCGGCTGCCAATCAATGGTTGGATTTCATCAATATAGTGGAGATGGCCGAATCAAACCCGGCACCAATGTTGAACAGTACACTTACACCGCCGGATATTTGTACCGGAACTTCTTTCAACTATACGCCAAGTAGTTCAACCTCAGGAGTCACCTTTGAATGGACCAGGTCGTCAGTTCCCGGCATCAGCAATCCTGCTGGTCGTGGCTCGGGTAATCCTAATGAGACATTGGTCAATACAACTTCAAATCCTGTTGTGGTTACCTATGTGTATACGTTGAATGTTGACGGGGGTACAGGTGTCCAAAATGTAGTGGTGACAGTAAATCCTACACCTGTCCTGACCAGCAGCCTAACTCCACCTGCCATTTGCAGCGGATCAGCTTTCAGTTATTCACCTGCAAGTACAACTCCTGGGGCTGCGTTTGGTTGGAGCAGGTTGGCAGTTGCCGGAATCAGCAATCCAGGGAGCAGCGGTACCGGAAATCCAAACGAAAATTTAATAAATACAACTGTTTCACCTATTGTCGTGACCTATGTCTATTCCATGAGTGCAAATGGTTGCACAAATCCAGCTGCATCTGGTGTTATGGTGGTGGTCAATCCTGGTCCGGTCTTAACGAGTAGTAAGACTCCTTCTGCCATTTGCAGTGGAACAAACTTCAGTTATACACCCACAAGTTCAACTGCGGGGACTACTTTTAGCTGGAGTAGATCTGCCGTATTGGGCATCAGCAATACTCCAAGCACAGGCTTGAACGATCCAAACGAAACGTTGATTAATACCAGCGCTGTACCAGTTGTGGTAACCTATGCATATACACTGGGTGCAAATGCATGCACGAACGTACAGAATGTAACAGTGACTGTATATCCCATTCCTTTGTTAACCAGTAGTTTGACTCCTCCCGCAATTTGCACCGGTACAATTTTTAGCTATACGCCAACGAGTTCTACTCCAGGGACTACGTTCAATTGGACCAGGGCATCAATCGCAGGTATCAGCAATTTAGCAGCTGCTGACATCAATAGTCCCAATGAGAATTTGGTGAATACGATATCTGAACCTGTTGTTGTAACCTATCTCTATACCCTGAGCGCCAATGGTTGCACCAATCCGATGACTTACAGTGTCCAGGTAGTGGTTCAACCCAGCCCATCCTTGGTAAGCAGTCTGACACCACCCGCAATTTGCAGCGGAACACTTTTTAGTTATACGCCAGCGAGTACTACAGTGGGTACAACTTTTGCCTGGAGCCGGGCAATTGTAGGCAGTATCAGCAATCCTGTATCCAGCGGAACCGGTAATCCCAACGAGACCTTGGTAAATACCTCCACAGCGCCGGTGAGTGTGACATATATTTATACTGTAAGTGCCAACAATTGCACAAATCCGATGACTTACAACGTTCAGGTGGTCGTTAATCCCAGTCCATCGTTGACAAGTAGTCTGACACCACCCGCAATTTGCAGCGGAACACTTTTTAGTTATTCGCCAGCGAGCTCTACTGCAGGGACTTCCTTCAATTGGAGCAGAACGGCAGTTGCAGGAGTCAGTAATCCACCAAGCAGTGGTACCGGAAATCCCAACGAAAATTTAATAAATACTACTGCCTCACCTATTGTTGTAACCTATCGGTATAGCCTGAGCGCCAATGGTTGCACCAATCCATCTACTTTTAGTGTAGCCGTGGCAGTCAATCCAAGTCCTTTGCTAACCAGTAGTCTGACACCTATTGCAATCTGCAATGGAACGAGCTTCAATTATACTCCCACGAGTTCTTCAATTGGAACTTCGTTCAATTGGAACAGATCTGTAGTTGGCGGAATCAGCAATCCTGCAAGCAGTGGTACCGGCAATCCAAACGAGATTTTGGAAAATTTAACTCCCTCTCCTATTGCAGTTACCTACGTCTATACCCTGAGCACCAATGGATGCACCAATCCCTCTGCCTACAATGTTGTGGTGACAGTCAATCCGAGTCCTTTGCTAACGAGTAGTCTGGCACCTGCCGCTATTTGCAACAACTCGATCTTCAGTTATACGCCTACGAGTTCGTCTGCCGGTACAACCTTTATCTGGAGCAGGGCTATGGTTCCAGGTATCAGCAACCAACCAAATAGTGGAATCAACAATCCCAACGAGACTTTGGTGAACACCACATCCGTACCTGTTGTTGTAACTTATGTCTTTACGTTGAGCGCCAATGGTTGCAGCAGCCTTCAAAATGTGACAGTTACAGTTCAACCTTCTCCTGTTCTGACAAGTAGTTTGACACCTCCCGGGATTTGCAGTGGAACAAATTTCAATTATATTCCATTGAGTTCAACCGCTGGAGCTGCGTTTGGTTGGAGTAGGTTGGCAGTTGCCGGAATCAGCAATCCAGCGAGCAGCGGTACCGGAAATCCAAACGAAAATTTAATAAATACAACTGTTTCACCTATTGTCGTGACCTATGTCTATTCCATGAGTGCAAATGGTTGCACAAATCCAGCTGCATCTGGTGTTATGGTGGTGGTCAATCCTGGTCCGGTCTTAACGAGTAGTAAGACTCCTTCTGCGATTTGCAGTGGAACAATCTTCAATTATATACCCACAAGCTCAACTGCCGGCACAACCTTTCAATGGAGCAGGGCGACAATTGCTGGAATTAGCAACCCTGCAAGCAGTGGAGCTGCTAATCCAAACGAAACATTGGTGAATTCGACCATGGCACCGGTAGTGGTAACTTATACCTATACCCTGACTGCGAATGGATGCAGCAATGTTCAAGAAGTTTCAGTCACAGTTCGTCCGAATCCGGTTTTAACAAGCAGTTTGACTCCTCCGGCTATTTGTAGTGGAGCACAACTTAATTATACTCCAACCAGTTCAACTTCAGGAACAACCTTTTCCTGGACACGTGCGGCAGTAGCAGGAATAAGCAACGGCCCGGCAAGTGGAAATGGGAACATAACTGAAACACTTGTAAATACAAGGTCAGGTACTGTTGTATTAAATTATATATACACTTTGACAGCAGATGGTTGCAGCAATCCTACAACTTATAGTGTCTCTGTACCAATAGACCCATTGCCACAAGTAACCAATGCAAATTCAGCTACGATTGAGAGTGGTTTAAGTCCCAATATTGCATTGACTTCCAATCTACCAAGTAATTTCAACTGGACAATCGGAACAGTTACAGGTGGCATCTCTGGTGCCAGTGCCGGTTCCGGTTCTTTGGTCAATCAGGTATTGACCAATCCAAGCTTTCTGGTAGTGGGAACAGTGGATTACCTGGTCACTCCTACTTCTGCATCTGGTTCATGCAATGGAACACCTTTCACGGTAAGAATAACTGTTCTTCCCCAACAAATGGCAAAAACAATTGATGTTAGTGCCGGAGGTTTGTCAGCAACTTTATCGAATCAAGAACTTGGTTCGATCACTAAGCTCACTCTTACCGGCGCCATCGATGCCCGCGACTTCAAGACCATGCGTGACAACATGCCTTTGCTGACTGAACTGGACTTGAGCGGCACAACCATTGTGGCTTATACTGGTACAGAGGGACCTGCTGATTCGAACAGTTATGATTATCCGGCGAATACAGTACCTGACAATTCGTTTGTAAACATCAACATGGGAACCGGCAAGACCACACTGACCACTGTCATTTTACCATCCTCCATTATGGCCATCGGCAGCAATGCGTTCTACGGTTGCACCAACTTAAGGAACTTTGCTTTTCCATCATCCGTTGTCACCATTGGTGATCGGGCATTTGGTCGCTGCATGAGCCTATCAACCATTCAAATACCTTCGTCAGTGACCTCCATTGGCAGCAGTAGCTTCTATTTCTGCAGTGGTGCAACTTCCATTGAGATTCCTTCTTCCGTGACGACCATCGGACCCAGGGCGTTTCAAAATTTTAACGGACAAATTTATGTGGATGCGAACAATCCGAACTATTCCAGTTTGGATGGAGTCTTGTATGACAAGGGCCAGACCTTTCTGATTGTGTGTCCGGTATCAAAAACCGGCAGTTTCACGGTTCCTTCATCGGTAACTTCCATCGAAACAAGAGCCTTCAGCGAGTGTATCGGATTAACTGCCATCACTGTTCCTTACACAGTAAACTCGTTTGGTACGAGCGTATTCTTTTACTGTACGGGGCTAACCTCTATCAGCCTTCCTTCTGCCATTGGTTCCATTCCGATTCAATTTTTTATGGGATGCAGTGCGTTGACATCTATGACCATTCAACCGACCGTCAATTCTATTGGCATGAATGCTTTTGCCTACTGTACCGGATTGACAAAGATTTATGCTTTTGAAACTACACCAGTCGATCTCAGTGGATCAATCAATGTCTTTAGCGGTATCAATAAAACTTCCTGCACCCTTTACGTTCCATTTGGTTCGGGTACCCTCTACCGTTCCGCCAACCAGTGGAAAGATTTCACCAACATTGTGGAGATGCCGGGATTGCATTTGTCGGCCAATGTGGCAACCGTCGGTTCTCACCAGGGAAGTAGTGCAACCATTTCGTTAACCTCCAACGTGAGCTGGTCAGCAACCTCCGATCAACCCTGGCTTTCCGTGACACCGGCCAACGAAACCGGGAACAAGACCCTCACCCTGACGGCTGGCGGAAATTCCTTGCAGACTTCCAGGTCGGCAACCATCACCATCTCGGCAACAGATCTGGCACCGCAGGCCATCGTGGTCACCCAGCAGGGAAATAGCGCACCAACCGCCAATGCCGGTGCAGACTTTACTGCAGGTGAGGCTTCGACCGTTACCCTTAATGGCTCAACCTCTTCTGATCCCGATGGAGACCTGATAACCTACCGATGGAGTGCTCCTGAGGGCATCACGCTGAGTGATCCCACAGCAGCCAAACCAACCTTCACGGCTCCTTATGTGCTTGGCAATACGGATTACACCTTCTCGCTGGTGGTGAAGGACGAAATACTTTATTCAGCCGCCGATCAAGTGGTAGTTACCGTGAGACAGGTCGATCCCAAACCGATTTTGGCCGACACGATTGAGGGTCCGGTCAAGGTATGCAGGGGCCAAAATGCAGTGGTTTACCAGGTTCCACCTATCTTCAAGGCAACCTCCTACGTGTGGACACTGCCTTCGGGGATCACTGGTACCAGCACTTCAAACATCCTGAAAGTAAATTTTGGTCCTACCGCTATCTCAGGAAATATATCTGTCAAGGGACACAACGCATCTGGCGATGGCACCGCTTATCTTCTGCCGATCCAGGTAAATGCACCGCCAACGACTCCGATGGTCTCCTTGATTCTTCAGCCCAACTGTAAGACCGAAACAGGAAGCGTGGTGTTGGGTGGCTTGCCGCAAGGAAACTGGACACTGCAGCAAACGCCTGATGGATCAAGTAGTTCCGGATCCATTACAAGCATCACAATAACTGATTTGTACGCAGGCAATTATTCGTGGAGTGTGACCAATGAATCCGGTTGCAGCTCACTAATTCCTGCCATTGCCACTGTCAATCAGCAGCCGACAACACCGCAATCTCCTGTTGTAGAATCAATTACACAGCCAACATGCGACATTGCCACCGGTGGTGTACAATTGAGTGGATTGCCTTCTGGAAATTGGACCCTGAACAGGACCCCAGATGGTGCATTTGTCAGCGGAACTGGTACCAGTAAGACAATTTCAGGAATTGGCTCCGGGAGCTATGGCTGGATAGTTAAGAATGCAGCAGGATGCAGTTCAACTGCTTCCGGCAATATTGTCATTGAGCCACAACCTGCTACACCAAAGGCACCTGTTGTGGGAACGGTTTTACAGCCTTCCTGCCTCGCAGGAGGAAGTGTGACACTTTCCGGTCTGCCGGCTTCAGGCAATTGGATAGTGACCAGACTGCCGGACAACGTAACCACCTCCGGGACGGGTTTGAGCAGCACATTAACCGATATCCCGGTAGGAAACTACTATTTCAAAGTAACCAATGTGGCGGGTTGTACATTACTTGCAACTGCTTTGGTGGTGATGAAAACATCCGTTCAACCTATGGCTCCGATGGTTGTATCTACCGTACATCCAACTTGTTCTTCTGCTACCGGGAGTGTAACATTGGCAGGATTGCCGTCAGGAAAGTGGGTTCTTACCAGGAATCCGGATGGTACAATCTTGAATGGAACTGGCCTTGTTACTACAATTTCAGGTCTCGCCGAGGGGTCGTACGCCTGGAAAATTACCAACGAATCGGGTTGCACCTCTCTATTTTCGTCGCTGGTAACCATCCGACCACAGCCGGTTGCACCGCAGGCGCCACTCGTTGGAACCATCATCCAGCCTACCTGCACCCTGGCAACCGGTAGTGTGGTGCTGAATGGCTTACCAGGCGGCTACTGGACGCTGACACGATCTCCTGGCGGTGCCATCCTCACAGGAAGCGGAGCAAGCAAAACGATCAGTGGACTTGGCACAGGTACCTATACCTATGTGGCGACAAATTCATTGGGATGCATTTCAGCAGCTTCAGAGCAGGTTGTCATCAATCCACAGCCTCCAACTCCAAAAGCCCCGGTGTTGGGTAATATTTCGCAACCGACATGTCTTGCGGGAGGAGGCATCCTACTTTCCGGATTACCCACCGGAAGCTGGACCCTTACCAGGACGCCAGGTGCAACCACCACATCGGGTTCCGGGACGACTACTGCCCTGGTCGATCTTACTCCCGGCAGTTGTTACTGGAAGGCAACGAATGAATTTGGATGCGTCTCCCTCTCATCGGCTGTAGCCGTATTCAATACGCCTGTTCCTCCTGCAGCACCCAGGGTCATAACGATTTTGCAACCAACCTGTTCAACTGCCACAGCAAGTGTATTGTTGAGTGGATTGCCTACAGGAAGCTGGACACTTACAAGAACTCCGGGTGGAAATACGACCACCGGCACAGGCACCAGTTGTTCCATTACCGGACTTGCCGAAGGCAACTACTATTGGAAAGTAACCAATGCGACAGGCTGTACCTCGGTGGCTTCGGCCAATGTGGCCATCTGGCCTCAGCCGTTTACGCCGCAGGCACCTTTGGTAGGCACCATCCTTAATCCAACTTGCTCCATGAATACCGGCAGCGTGGTTTTGAATGGATTGCCATCGGGTACCTGGACTTTGGTTAGAAATCCCGGTGGAATTATAACCATGGGTTCAGGCAGCACCAAAACAATAGCAGGATTGACTCCCGGCATCTACACTTATGTTGTTAAAAATTTGTACGGTTGTAGTTCTGCATCCTCCGACATTGTCGTAATCAATCCTCAACCGGTTACACCAAAACCACCGGTAGTAGGAAATATTGCGCCATCTACGTGTCTGGCAGGAGGTAGTGTACAGCTTTCAGGGTTACCATCCTCCGGAAACTGGACATTGACCAGGACGCCCGGGTCAATAACGACTTCAGGAACAGGTTCAACCCTTACCTTAACGGAACTCCCGGCAGGAAATTACTACTGGAAAACGACCAACGATGCAGGATGTACCTCCCTGGCCTCTGTCGTTGCCCAAGTGAAGACTCCCGTTCCACCTGGAGCACCGATGGTTGCGACGATTGTTCAGCCCTCTTGTTTGAATGCTACCGGAACCGCAGTGTTAATCAACTTACCCCCAGGATCATGGAAATTGACAAGGTATCCTGATGGTTCGGTTTTGAATGGCACCGGCACCACAAAGATCATCAACGGACTCACCGAAGGAAACTATTACTGGAAAGTAACCAATGCAGAGGGATGTACCTCCACCACATCAGGATCCGTTTCCATTTGGCCCCAACCGGCCACACCACAGGCACCAGTTGTTGGAACCATTGTCCAACCTACCTGTTCGGTGGCTTACGGAAGCGTGGTACTGAACGGGTTACCTTCAGGCAACTGGATCCTTACCAGGATTCCGGGGAATTTATCGGTGAGTGGTTCAGGAAGTACGCGGACAATCACCGGATTGACTGCCGGAAATTATCTCTTCACGGTTAAGAATGCAGTAGGTTGTAGTTCTGCCTATTCGGCAACTGTCGTGGTCAATGTGCAGCCGGCAACTCCCAAGGCGCCAGTGGTTAAGTCCATCACACAACCCACCTGTGCCGTGAAAGGGACTGTTTTGCTCGACGGTCTTCCATCCTCAGGATCCTGGACACTGACAAGAACTCCGGGTGTTGGAACTACTTCAGGATCCGGCACTTCCTCTGTCATCGCTGAACTTTCTGTCGGTATGTACAATTGGAAAGTCACCAACGAAGTCGGATGTACCTCTGTGCCATCCACTTATGCAGCGATCAACAGCCAACCGGTGACCCCACCGGCACCTGTTCCCGGAACCATCACACAACCTACCATCAGTGTGGCAACCGGAAGCGTGGTGTTGAACGGATTACCTTCCGGGAATTGGTCCATCACGAAAATACCTGGAAATGCAACAACCTATGGATCAGGATATACGAAAACAATTGCAGGACTTTCCACCGGGAGTTATACCTTTACGGTTCGAAATTCTGTTGGTTGTATATCAGACGCTTCGACAGCTGTCACCATCAATTCTCAACCATTGTACTTGTTGACAAATCCTGTACAAGACCAATTGGTACTCAAAAATTCAACTTCCGGAATTGGAGCGGGCAGCATCACCAAGCTTCCTTACGGGGGTGAAGGGGTGGTGGATGATGAAATG
>CAZGSQ010000035.1:0-31901 GCA_964528535.1 uncultured Tangfeifania sp.
CACAGATGGTCTGTTCATCTAAGGGTTAGGATTCAAGATTTTCATTCTTGCCATAGGGGTTCGAATCCCCTACAGACTACATTAATAATTTGATTCAGAAATTTATATACAATGGCAAACCATAAGTCGTCCATCAAAAGAGCAAAACAAAGTGAAGTTCACCGTCTTCACAACAAGTACTATTCAAAGACTACTCGTAACGCTGTTCGCGAATTGCGTTCAACAACGGAGAAAGAAAAGGCTGCGGAGCTGCTTCCAAAGGTCGTAGGCATGTTGGACAAGTTGGCCAAAACCAATGTCATCCACAAGAACAAAGCATCCAACTTGAAATCAAGTTTGACGCTGCATGTGAACGCACTGTAATTTTGTTCAGGCAGTATACATCTTAGGTACCCAAATTGGGTGCCTTTTTTTGTGCCAAACTTTCTCTTTTCTCATGATTTTGCCGTAACTTGAGGTGGAAAGTTCGATCCGACAACATCCCGGATGATCTTCAAAGATTATGAGCAATTATGGTAAATTGGGTATCAAAGCCTGGGCCGTAGAAGATCGTCCCAGGGAGAAATTATTGAGCAGAGGGATCTCTGCCTTGACGGATGGCGAACTGATTGCCATCCTGATCTCGAGCGGCAACAGCAAAGAATCAGCGGTTGAACTCTCCCGCCGGATCATGACTTCGATCCACCACAACCTGCATGAGCTGGGGAAACTGAATTGCGATGAATTACAGCGTTTTAGAGGAATCGGTGAAGCCAAAGCCGTCACTTTGATAGCTGCCATGGAGCTTGGAAGACGTAGAAATCAATCTGAAGCATTGGAGAATGAACAGATCAAGGGTAGCAGAGACGCCGCGAACTTTCTTCGGCCCGAAATTGGCGATTTGTCCCACGAAGAGTTTTGGGTCCTTTTTTTGAACAGGCAGAACAGGATCATCGAAAAACACAAGCTCAGCATGGGAGGCATGACGGGAACCGTTATCGATGTCAGGATGGTTCTCAAACTTGCCCTCGAAAAGCATGCTACCTCATTGATATTTTGTCACAACCACCCTTCCGGAAACTTAGAGCCAAGCGATGCCGATAAAAAGATAACCCGTCAATTGAAAGAGGCTGCAGCCTTGATGGAAATTCCAGTTATCGATCATCTGATCGTGACCCAATCAGGTTTTTTTAGCTTCGCAGATGAGGGTTTGCTGTAAAGTTCTCAAGGATTTTTTTTACTTTTACCAAAAATCCCTGATGGTACACGTACTCGGCGACAACAACTCTGTTTTTAACCAATACCTCTCAGAAATACGTGATGAGGCGATTCAAAAAGATCCGCTCCGGTTTAGAAAAAATATGGAAAGGGTGGGCGAAATTTTTGCCTATGAGATCAGCAAAACGCTGCCATACAAATACAAGGATGTCACTACTTCTCTTGGTGTAGCCAAGATGAGGATTCTTGAACAGCAACCAGTCCTTGCAACCATCCTTCGAGCAGGACTCCCACTTCACCAGGGACTACTGAACTGTTTCGACCATGCAGAAAACTGTTTCATCTCCGCGTACAGGAAATACGATCCAAATGGTGATTTTCACATTGATTTTCAGTATATTGCCTCCCCATTGCTCGATCATAAAGTCGTTGTGCTTTCGGATCCCATGCTGGCCACAGGTTCTTCCATGGAAGTGGGTTACCATGCCTTGCTCGAAAAAGGAGAACCCAGTCACATCCATTTGGTCTCTTTGATTGCCAGCCGACAGGGGTTGGACTATATCACAAGCAAATTGCCAAAGGACAAAGTTACTTTTTGGGTCGGTGCCATCGATCCGGAAATGACGCCAAATTCTTACATTGTACCCGGATTGGGAGATGCCGGCGACTTGGCTTATGGGGCTAAAATCGACTCCAAGGAGGTGGTACCGCACACCCATTTCTAAGTCATCGACACGATCACTCAGCCATCTTCCAAACCTTCAGGGGGTCGGGGCAACTGGCAAGCATTTCGCACACAGATTTCCCGGTTACTGGATGTAGCAGATCGGGCGCAATCTCCGCCAATGGTACCAAAACAAATTTTCTTTCGGCAATTCGTGGATGTGGAAGTGTCAAATCGGTGCTGTTGATGATGCAATTGTCGAAGAAGAGCAAATCTACATCAATGGTTCTTGGCTCGTAACCCGGCACATTCCTAACCCTTCCAAGGAGAACCTCAATTTGCTGCAATTTTGTCAGAACTTCCATCGGTGACAGGACGGTTTCAACATTAATAACTTGATTCATAAAAGGTTCAGATTCAAAGCCCCATGATTCGCTCCCATATTGTGAGGAAATTGCCTTTATTGGTCCGATTCGGTTGGTTACCAATTCAATGGCAGCTGAAAATAATTCAGTCCTATTTCCCCTATTTCCACCCAGAATGAGAAAAACTAACGACATAGTGTGTATCTTTGTATAAGCTTCGGTCAATTTGGTCCTGCCTTTGATCCGGTGATTATAAAATATTAAAGATAGTGAATACCAGCGAGAATATGTTCTTCCCAACTGAAATTGGTGCTGAGGCTATTTGATCTGGTATCTTCGAAAGCAACAACGGATGTTAGGATCCAACAGGTACCAAGGCTCGGTAGAGCGAATGAATTAATTTTTGTGTTTCTCATAACAACGTTCTAATTATCTAAATTTTAACCATAACATTTTCCCATGAAATTCTTTTGGAAAGCATTCTTTGCGGCATTGGCTGCCATTGTGGTGGCAACTTTGCTCTTCATTTTTGTCATCGCAGGACTTGTCTCCTCGTTGGCCTCAATGGGTGAACAACCCGTCTCGGTCAAGGATCACTCCTTGCTGATTTTGAAACTTGACAACAGGATCGTTGAGCGGAAATCGAACAATCCATTTGAAGACATTGAGTTGCCGGGAATGGAGAAATCCAGCACAACCGGATTAAACCAAATTTTCCATGCCATCCACCAGGCCAAGACAGACGATAAGATCAAGGGAATCTACCTCGAGTTGTCTGAGATAGGTGCAGGATACGCTACCACTGAAGAGATTCGTAATGCATTGATTGATTTTAAGATGAGTGGAAAATTTGTCTATGCTTATGCTGATGCGATCTCTCAAAAAGCCTATTACCTTGCCTCTGTAGCGGATAGCCTTACATTAAATCCGGTTGGAATGTTCGATTTCCGCGGACTGAATGCCGAGCATACTTTTTTCAAGAAGGCCCTCGATAAATTTGGGATTGAAATGCAGGTAGTTCGTGGGAAAGACAACAAATTTAAGTCTGCCGTTGAGCCTTATTTGTATGACAAAATGAGTGCTGCCAACAAAGAGCAAACGACCCTATACCTGGCAACCATATGGAACCATCTTTTGAAAGGTATCTCTGCCACCAGGAAAATTTCTATCGACCAGCTCAATGAATATGCCAATTCGGTGATGACTTTCAGGACTGCAGAAACAGCTCAAAAATATCATTTTTTCGATCGCCTCAAATACCGCGATCAGGTTCTGGCTGATCTCAGGTCACTTGCAGGGTTAAAAGCCAATGCAGAGATTCCGATCGTAACCGTTTCCGAATACGATAAGATCCCGGCAGAAACCAAGGCCAAGACACTCATCAAGGACCGTATCGCTGTGGTGTATGCGGAGGGCGAAATTGATACCGGGTCTGGAAATAGTTCCCACGACATCAATTCGAAAGATGTCTCTCAGGGTATCAGGGAAGCCAGGATTGACTCCACAGTGAAAGCCATCGTACTTCGGGTCAATTCGCCTGGAGGCTCTGCTTTTGGCTCTGAAGTGATCTGGCGTGAGGTCAAACTGGCTTCGGCGGTAAAGCCGGTGATCGTCTCCATGGGTGATTACGCAGCCTCTGGCGGATATTATATTTCCTCTCCGGCTGCAGTTATTTTGGCCAACCCTACTACCATCACCGGTTCGATTGGCGTATTTGGCACCATTCCCAATTTCGGAGAGTTGCTGAGCAACAAGATAGGAATCACCTTCGATCAGGTAATGACCAACGAACATGCTGACATGCCTTCAGTTACAAGAAAAATGACTCCTTTCGAAACCAACCTGATGCAAAGCTACGTCGAAAGCACTTACGGAATATTCCTCGCTCATGTTGCTGACGGAAGAAAAATGTCGACTAACGGCGTGGATTCCATCGGTCAGGGCAGGGTCTGGAGCGGCGTTAATGCAAAAAGCAACCACCTGATTGACGATTTTGGCGGTTTGAAGGAGGCACTTAAAATTGCCGCCGAAAAGGCAGGGATTTCGGAATACAGGGTCAAAGAACTTCCCAAACAAAAAGATCCTTTTGCAGAGTTGTTGAAAAATTTCTCCGTCAGGATGCAGGCAAAAATGATGGAGTCGGTGATGGGATCCACTTTTGATTATTGGAAAAATCTCTCAAGGGAAGCCAATGCCAAAGGGATCTATACAAGAATGCCTTTCAATCTTGAAATCAATTAATTAACTTGAAGAAACTTGTACTCTATCTTTTTTCTTTGGTGTATGGAATGATTGTAAACACCCGGAACACCCTTTTTAACCTGAACATACTCAGGGCAAGGGAGTTCGAAGTACCAATCATCTCCGTTGGCAACATCACGGTAGGTGGAACCGGAAAGACTCCTCATACAGAGCACCTTATTCAGCTTTTAAGCCGTAAGTTCAGTGTGGTGGTGCTGAGTCGTGGCTACAAACGTACGAGCCGTGGATTCATGGTGGTTGAGACCAATTCAACCAGTAAACAGGTTGGGGATGAACCGCTTCAAATCAAGATGAAATTTCCATCCGTCATGGTTGCTGTAGATGAAAAAAGAGTGAGGGGAATCGAAAAGATTTTGGCGCAGTGCGAGCGACAACCGGATGTAATCCTCCTTGATGATGCCTTCCAACACCGCTATGTCACTCCTGCCATCAACATCCTTCTTATCGATTTCTCGAGGATGATCACAGAAGATGATCTGCTTCCGCTTGGTCGTTTGCGGGAGCCAGCTTCCAACCGCGACCGGGCAAACATCATCATCGTCACCAAATGTCCAAGGGAAATAAAGCCAATCGACGAACGCATCATCACCAAAGATCTTCATATCTGGCCTTACCAGGATCTTTTCTTTTCGCGTATCAAGTATGGCGAGGCAAAACCTCTTTTCCCCGATCGGGTGAAGGAGAATAAGTCAGGTATAGATGACAAGACGGGTGTGATACTGCTGACCGGGATAGCCAATCCGCAGCCGTTGAAGGAGTACATGCTTAAAATAACCAAGTCGGTAGTTTCTGCAGAATTTCCAGATCATTACTATTACACCATCAAAGACATGGAGAAAGTTGTCTCGCTGCTTGAGGCCTTGAGCACTTCGAAAAAAATGATTGTTACTACTGAGAAAGACACTTTTAGAATTCTCGAAATTGAAAACTTGCCAGCACAAATTGCTGAATGTTTGTATTACATACCGATCGAGATTGGCTTTATCAACCAGACCGAGAATGATTTTGACAAAAAAATATTAAAATATGTTGGAGAAAATAAGAGCAACTTCGAGTTACATTCTCGAAAAAACAAAATTTGACGCAGAAATAGGCATCGTACTGGGTACCGGACTGGGTGGACTGGTCAAAGAGATCGATATCGAACACGCACTTCCCTATTCAGAGATTCCAAATTTTCCTGTCTCTACGGTGGAAGGTCACAAGGGGCAGCTTATTTTTGGGACCCTTGGCGGGAAAAAGGTCATAGCCATGCAGGGTCGTTTCCATCACTACGAAGGCTATTCTATGAAAGAGGTTACTTTTCCGGTGCGGGTTTTGAAGGCATTGGGGGTTCGAATCCTCTGCGTTTCCAATGCCAGCGGGGGGTTGAATCCGAAATTTAAAGTGGGCGATGTAATGTTGATCACCGACCACATCAACATGTTCGGAGACAATCCGCTCATGGGGCCCAATGTTAAGGAACTTGGCCCCCGGTTTCCAGATATGAGCCAACCATACAACTTGCACCTACGCAACCTGGCACAAAAAATTGCCTTGCAAAACAACATTGAATTGAAGGAAGGGGTTTATGTCGGAGTGGCAGGACCAACTTTCGAGACGCCTTCCGAATACAGAATGTTTCGAATTTTGGGTGGTGATGCCATCGGAATGTCGACTGTTCCGGAGGTCATTGTGGCACGCCACATGAACATGGATGTCTTCGGTATCTCCATTGTTACTGACAGTGGGGTCCCAGGCGAAATTGTCGAGATTTCTCACGAAGAAGTTCAGGCTGTTGCCATGCTTGCAGAGCCTAAAATGAGTTTGATTATCAGAGAATTGGTAACTTTATTAGAGGTAAAGTAGGCAAACGAAAAGAGGCTGCCGGGGTGGCAACCTCTTACGAATCCAAATCAACTAACTACTACTAATAACTATTAACAGCGCAAATGTAGTGAATATATTATTACTAATTGTAAATATATTATTAATTAATAGAAATTGAAGTCAATTTTTATTCGGATTAAATAGGTACAATAATTTAGAATTGCATCCTTATTTAAACCAATTTTTTGTACCGGATGCGGTGCGGTGTAGCATCCCCCAACCTCTTCTTCTTGTTCTCTTCGTATTCAGAATAACTTCCTTCGAAGTAATAGATCTGCGAATCACCTTCAAAGGCCAGGATGTGTGTGGCAATTCTGTCGAGGAACCAACGGTCGTGTGAGATGACTACACAACAACCGGCAAAACTATCCAAACCCTCTTCCAGAGCCCGCAAGGTATTCACATCGATATCGTTGGTCGGCTCATCCAAAAGCAGCACGTTTGCTCCCGATTTGAGCGTGAGGGCCAGATGCAGCCTGTTTCTTTCCCCGCCCGATAAAATCCCGCATTTTTTCTCCTGGTCAGATCCACTGAAATTGAATTTGGATACAAAGGCCCTGGCATTGATCATTCTTCCTCCAACCATCACTTCATCGGTGCCTCCCGAGAGCACCTGGTAAACTGTTTTTTCATTGTCTATTTCAGCGTGCGATTGGTCAGCATAGCCCAGTTTTACTGTTTCACCTACCGTGAAAGTTCCGGAATCAGAATGTTCCATTCCCATGATCATTTTGAACAAGGTTGTCTTTCCCGCACCATTTGGCCCGATCACACCTACGATTCCGTTGGGAGGCAGGGTGAAATTGAGGTTCTCGAACAAAAGCCGCTCTCCGTAACCCTTGGAGACATTCTCCGCCAGTATCACCTTGTCTCCCAGGCGGGGACCGTTTGGAATAAAAAGCTCCAGTTTGTCCTCCTTCTGTCTCACATCTTCGTTCAGCAGCTTTTCATAGGCACCCAACCTGGCTTTCGATTTTGCCTGACGAGCCTTTGGACTCATTCTGACCCACTCCAACTCACGTTCGAGGGTTTTACGTCTTTTGGAGACTCCTTTTTCCTCCATTTCGAGGCGCTTCTGCTTCTGCTCCAGCCAACTCGAGTAATTTCCTTTCCAGGGAATGCCTTCGCCCCTGTCTAATTCCAGAATCCATCCGGCTACGTTGTCGAGGAAATACCTGTCGTGGGTGATGCAAATGACGGTACCAGGATACTGTTGCAGGTGCTGCTCCAGCCAGTCGATCGACTCGGCATCCAGGTGGTTGGTGGGCTCATCCAACAGGAGAATATCGGGTTGTTTCAGCAACAAACGGCAAAGGGCTACCCTGCGGCGTTCGCCTCCTGAAAGAACCGTAACAGGCGTATCGCCATCCGGACAGCGGAGGGCATCCATGGCCCGCTCCAATTTGTTGTCGAGATTCCAGGCATCCGTAGCGTCAATTTTTTCCTGCAGTTTGGCTTGTCGATCCATCAGTTTGTCCATTTTGTCCATGTCTTCGTAAACTTCGGGCAAACCGAATTGAAGATTGATGTTTTCAAATTCAGCCAGGAGATCCACGATCTCCTGGGCCCCTTCCTGGACGATGCCCATGACAGTCTTTGTCGGATCTAATTGTGGATCTTGTGAGAGATGGCCTACGGAATATCCTGGTGAAAAGGCAAGCTCACCATGAAAATCCTTCTCAATTCCGGCAATTATCTTTAGTAAAGTCGATTTTCCTGATCCGTTCAATCCAATAATCCCAATTTTGGCACCCAGGAAGAAGGAGAGGGAAATGTCTTTAATAACTTGTTTTTGAGGTGGGTATGTTTTACTCACCTTGTACATCGAAAATATAATTTGCTTGTCGTCTGCCATTTTCCGGTCTTGTTAAATATTTTGCAAAATTCGTCATTTCACCTGAGATGGCAATGCACAAATGATCGTCTAACAACAAATATCTTTAACTCCATTGAATATATTCGGGTAATTCAATCAAAACAGCCATAGTAGTAATTATTTGGTGTGCACAGAAAAGCTATTCAGGAGTGATATCTCTTTTTTAATGTTAATTTTGACTATCCTTGAATGTATAAATTTTGGCCAGATGAGAAAATTTTTAACCCGTTTGTTGCTTGTTTTGCTGCTTTTTGTAGGATCGTTTAGCTACTGGAAATATTTCTATACTTACAGCGAAGGTTACAGGGCCGGCTTACTTCAGAAGTTCTCGAGCCGCGGCTCTATTTTCAAGACGTATGAAGGCGAGATGATATTGAGCAGTGTGCAGTCGAATTCGAACATGGCGATCTCTTCAGAAAAATTTCTTTTCTCGGTAGAGGAAGAGGAGGTTGCCAGAAAGATAGAGAAGATGCAGGGTGAAAATGTGGTGGTACATTATACCCAAAAAAATGCGGTATTGCCCTGGAGAGGAGATACGCCTTATCTGGTAGACAGTGTCGTAAGTAAGAAATAGTGAAGTGAAATGAGCAATCAGGCTCGTTTCGGGATCTTGATCTGCTGTCCGGGGTACAAGCCCTTCACATTCCGGATGTTGTTGAAGGCGATCAAATCGGCATCAGTAATCCCTGGGAATTTTTTGGCAATGGTGAAGAGGCTGTCGCCCCGTTGCACGGTGTAAAGGATATAATCAGTAGCTACTGCAGCTTCAGTATTGGCAGTATTGGTCGAAGCTGTTGTTTGTTCTGTCTTTACCTCTTTGTTTGCAGGATTTTGCAGGGTGATTGTTTGCGGTTCTGCTTTGGGTTGTTCAGGTTTTACCTCTTTGGTTTTTACCGATTTCCCGGGTACGTAGAGGGTAATGCGCTGGCCTGCACGAAGGTTCTTCTTCCTGCTGATGTCGTTCCAGTCTCTGATCTCAGCGATGGAGACCCTGTATTTGCCGGCAACAGTAGAAAGGGTCTCCCCAGCCTTCACCAGGTGGGTGATCTCCTTCATTCCATCGGCAGAAGTGCCTTTTGAAGTGCGGCGTCCTTTCAGCGGTACCAACTGGTTATTTGGGAAATATTTGTCCCTGTTGTAGGCAAAAATCTGATTTTGGTTGTCGATGAAGGCCGAAATTTTATCGGAAGGAAGCTTCAGCAGGTATGGTTTCTCTATTCTGGCAGGAATGATATCCCTCCGGTATTGTGGATTTAACTGGCGAAGCTCTTCTACCGGCATGTTCATCGAAGCTGCAATCTGCTCGAAATTCAGGTAGTTGTGAATTTCGATGGTATCTGTCTGGGTCTTGAATTTTGGTTCGGCTGCCTTCAGAAGGTGCTCTTTCCCATAATGCATCATGTAGGTTGCAGCGATGAAAACGGGGATATAGCCACGGGTTTCACGAGGTAGTGAATAGTAGATATCCCAGTATTTTTGCTTTCCTCCATTGCGTCTGACTGCCTTGTTAATGTTGCCTGGACCACAATTGTAGGCAGCTATCACGATGTGCCAATCGCCATAAATGGCATATAGGTCGCGGAGATACCTCGCTGCAGCATCGGAGGCCTTGATTGGATCGTTGCGTTCGTCGATGTACGAGTTGATTTCGAGACCGTAGAGCTTTCCTGTACCAATCATGAATTGCCACAATCCTGATGCCCCCGCCCTTGACAATGCTTTGGGGTTGAGTGCTGATTCGATGATTGGAAGGTATTTTAATTCATGCGGAAGCTGGTACCTCTCGAGTGCCTCTTCAAAAATTGGAAAATAGTAATTGGACAGTCCATACATGTAGGAGGTCAGTTCACGTTTGCGGATGGTGTACAATCCAATAAAATTCCGGACAGTTTCATTGTACGGCAATGGTAAAAATGAATCAATGGCTTGAAGACGACTTACATAGACTGAATCGGGGAGGTAAGTCCTGATCTCTTCCGGAAGCGAATCAAATTCGGTCTTGTCGTAAACAAAGGCATTCTTGATGTACCAGGTATTTACAAGAGAATCCAATTTGTCAGAAACCAACAGGTTGAGATTTTCGTTGACCAACTTGTCAACCATTTTATTGGCGACAGAATCATTACCCCATATTTTTTGCTCCTCTTCAGCCGTGATAGGTTTGGCAGGCACTTGTGCCACCCCAACTATGGAGAGGGTCAGAAAGGTAAAGCATAGAATGTTGAACTTAATTCTCATGGTCCTAAATTAATTAAAAATTGAATGCAACATTGAGTCCGACAGCCTGGTTGCCATTTGCTAAATTCATAGGCATTGGCAAGATGTGCATGCTCAGGTCGCTGTTGATATCAAAATCGAACAAGTTGGCATCTACACTGGCATCAATGATGCTCAAAACATGCAGGGCAGCCATGGCAATGATACTCAAATCCCTGTTTCTCCGGTAGAAATCCTTGCCACTCTTCAATTGCGTCTTGAAGCTTTCGAACCGTGTCGGATTGGTGTTCATATCCCAGTAAGGTATCTTGAAAAGATTGTTCAGATAATCCTTGTCGGCCTTTGACATTTGATCGACAGTCGAATATTTTGCAAGGGTTCTGTAGGCATCAAAATAGTCGCTGTAGTTGTTGTTGTTCCAACCAAGTACATAGATAATACCTACATATCCACCATAAACGATGGGTAATTTCCAGTATTTTCCATTGTAAACCTGTCCGAAACCCGGAAACAAGGCGGCATAAATGGAAGCCTTCTTCGGCGAAAGTACTTTTTTTTGGGGTGATACAGAAATTTTGAGACTGTCTTTTGGGACATTCACCTCCTGTGCCTCCAGATTGAAGCAAAGGAGGAGCAGTACAATGGCTGTCAGAAATACTTTCAAAATGTACAAAGCAATATAATTGTTTGATTATGAATCTATTCTATCGAAGATACCAATGATTCTTTCCAGATCTTTTGAGTCTTTGAAGGGTATTTCGATTTTACCTTTGTATTGTTCGTTGATTTTTAATCCGATGTTGCTGTTGAAATATTTTCCAAGATGTTTCTTTAAATCATTGAATTGGTCTGTGATTGATGGGTCTTTGGCATTTCCGGGGAGGACATCTTCCTCGGTGCCACTGAGTTTGCGGACAATCTCTTCAGTTTTGCGGACCGAAAAATCATACTTGACCACCTGGCGATAGACCATCACCTGCGTTTCAGAATCCTGGATATTGATCAATGCGCGGGCATGACCCATGGTAATTTCCTGTTCCCTGATGGCTTTCTGAATGACAGCAGGTAATCTCAATAATCGAAGGTAGTTAGAAACTGTTGATCTTTTCTTGCCAACTCTGTCGCTCAGGCTCTCCTGGGTCAGTTTGCACTCTTCCATGAGCCGTTGGTAGCTCAAGGCCACCTCAATGGCATCCAGATCCTGCCGTTGAATATTTTCGACGAGGGCCAGTTCGAGCATTGCCTCGTCACCCGCTTCTCGGATGAAGGCGGGTACTTTGGTAAGACCGGCAATTTTTGAAGCCCTGAACCTTCGCTCTCCGGCGATGATCTGGTATCTTTTTTCACCCAATTTTCGAAGCGTAATGGGTTGTATGATACCGAGTTCCTTGATAGAGGCGGCGAGTTCGCTCAATGCTTCTTCATCGAAATGTACACGAGGCTGAAATGGATTGGCCTCAATTTCAGAGATCAGAATTTCATTGGATACAGGATTGTCCTCCCGATTCACAGTAGAATCTTCGATAAGGGCTCCCAAACCTCTGCCGAGGGCATTGCGTTTTTGCATGGTACTTTAAAAAATCTTTAATTGTCAAACAATCTCCTGATGATCCATTTTGGTCATCTTGTTTTTTTGTAACAACTCACGTGCCAGATTGAGATAGCTTTGGGCTCCTTTGGAGCTGATGTCGTAAGAGACCACCGGAAGGCCATAGCTTGGCGCCTCAGATAATCTTATGTTTCTGGTAATGAGACTATCAAACACCATATCCTGAAAATGCTTCCTCACTTCATCGTGTACCTGGTTGGAGAGATTCAGCCGCGAGTCGAACATCGTAAGTAGAAAGCCTTCAATCTGTAAATCAGGATTTAGCCTGCTTTGAATGATCTTGATGGTATTGAGTAATTTTCCCAAACCTTCGAGGGCAAAATATTCGCATTGAACCGGAATGATCACTGTATCGGCCGCAGTCAGGGCATTTACAGTGATTAATCCGAGGGATGGTGAGCAATCAATAAAAATAAAATCGTAGTCATTTCGAATTTTTTCAATGACAGATTTCAGCACCTTTTCACGGTTAGGCATATTGAGCATTTCAATCTCGGCACCCACCAGGTCAATGTGCGAAGGAATCAGGTCAAAGCCGGGGGTATTGGTATTTAAGACGATACTCCTGGGGTCAACATCATCTACCACACATTCGTAGATGCTGGTTTTGACGTTTCTGACATCGAACCCAACACCCGAGGTGGCATTGGCCTGAGGATCGGCGTCAATCAGGAGTACCTTAAATTCCAAAACAGCCAAACTCGCAGCCAGATTGATGGCCGTAGTCGTCTTTCCGACACCACCCTTCTGATTTGCGATAGCGATAACTTTTCCCATGAAAATATTTTTTTTGTCGGCTTCAAAGTTAGTATTTTAGTCGCAACGAGAATGGGGAGAATTAAAAATTGCTTCTTCTTTCAAAGAAAAGATATCAACTACATTGGATCCACATCCACACTGATCTGAACTGTTTTGTTTTTCTCCCGGCCTTTGACATCCTCCAACATCTGCTGCATTTGGCGTTTGGCCGAAGTGATTGAAATTTCTCTTTCCAATTTGAGCCACATTTGCTTGATATACATTAATTTAATTCGATTTACGGATGGATGTTCCGGGCCAAGCAACCTGTTTCCAAACCTCGATTTCAAGGCTTCGGCACTTTCCATGGATATTCTGTCGAGTTCACTTAAATCTCTGTGTTTTAAGGTGATTCGAATCATCCTGTAGAAGGGTGGATATTTAAACTCCTTTCGTTCTGCAATCTGCTGGTTGTACATGCCCTCGTAATCGTTGTCCACCACTTTACGTATGATGAAATGATCGGGCTGCGAGGTCTGGATAATGACCTTCCCCTGTCTGTGTCTGCGACCAGCCCTGCCACTTACCTGGGCCATCAATTGATAGCTTCTCTCGTGCGACCTGAAGTCCGGGAAATTGAGTAAATTGTCTGCATTCAAGATGCCAACTACCTGTACATGCTCAAAATCCAGTCCTTTGGTGATCATCTGCGTCCCAACCAAAATGTCGGTGTCTCCGCGGTCGAACCGTTGCAGTATGTTCTGAAAGGCCTTCTTTGAACGCGTGGCATCTAAATCCATCCTTTCGATGGCTGCATTGGGAAACAGCAAAGAGAGTTCCTCTTCTACTTTTTCGGTTCCAAAACCCTTGTTGGTTATTTCAGCGGAGTTGCATGCGCTGCAAACAGAAGGATAGTACATGGAGAATCCGCAGTAGTGACATACCAGTCTTCTGTTGTTCTTGTGGTAAGTGAGACTGACATCACAGTTCATACATTTTGGAATCCATCCGCAGCTTTTACATTCAATAAATGGCGAGAATCCGCGCCTGTTTTGGAATAGAATGACCTGTTCCTTCTTCTCCAGCGCTGAGGTGATCGCTTCGAAGAGTTCGGGAGTCAGGTAGGAGCGCATGGCCTTCTTTTGGTAGGCTCTTTTCAGATCGGCTGTCACAATTTGGGGTAACTCCATCTGCCTGTATCTTTCCATAAGCTCTACCAATCCATACCGGCCTGATTTGGCATTGTAGTATGTTTCGACGGCTGGTGTCGCCGTGCCCAATAATACATTAATTTTCAGCATGGTTCCGAGCACAATGGCACTGTCACGGGCATGGTATCGGGGAGCGGGATCGTGCTGCTTGTAGCTGTTTTCGTGCTCTTCGTCCACGATGATCAACCCCAGGGCGGAGAAGGGAAGGAAAATTGAAGATCGCGTTCCAATGATCAGCTGGTGGGACTGATCCAGTGTCCCTGGTAGGAAATGGAGAACCTTGTTCCATATTTCAACACGCTCAGAATCACTGAAACGCGAATGATAGACCCCCGCCTGATTTCCGAATACTTCGAGCATCCTGTTGATCATCTGCGTCGTGAGTCCTATTTCGGGCAAGAGGTAAAGCACCTGTTTCCCTTCACGAAGGCACCTATCTATCAGTTGAATGTATATTTCCGTTTTGCCGCTTGAAGTGATTCCATGCAACAAAGTCACTACATTTTTTGAAAACGATTCATTTATCTGTTCCAAGGCTGTTTGTTGCGCCGGAAACAATTTAAACATGGCACGGGAGGCTTCTGCATCGAAACCGACCCTGTCGAGTGGCTGTTCATACACAGCAAGAATTTCTTTTTTTACCAATCCATTGAAAACACTCGAACTGGTATTACTTTTCATGAGCAAGGCCCTTTTCGGAAGCGCTTTCTCAGCAAGAATGGGAATACGCTCATTCTCTCGCAAGAAAATATGCAACATTTCGCGCTGCTTTGGAATTTTTGTCAGAAGATCCAGGGTACGCAACAATTTTTCTTCTGAGACAATAGCCGATCCAAGGGTGACGATGGTTTCGGTGCGGGCTTTGTAACTCTCACGAATCTCTTCGTCAATGTGTATGGCCCCTTTTTTAAGAAGCTCCTTGAGGACGGGAAGTGTCCCTTTTTTGAGAGCTTCGTTGTTTAATTCGGAAACTGATATGCCGTTTTTTTCTCTGATGATCCCGAGCAGCAGACTCTCTTTTGGCGGGAGCTCATCCAATCCGCTGGAGCCAGGTTCGTTGACAGTGACCCTGGTTACACTCTCCAGTTTCAGCCCGGAAGGCAGCGCAGCCTTAAGTACCTCGCCGAGTGTGCAATGGTAATAATTGGCAATCCAATCCCAAAAAAGGAAAGAACCTTCAAACAGGATTGGTTGGTCATCGAGGACAGTTTCAATCAATTTGGTCGCCACATTTGCTGGCTTGTTGCAATGAACTTTCCTGACAAGCGCAGAATAAAATTTTTTTGCACCAAACTGAACAACAACCCTCATCCCTGGAACTACTTCACCACAAAATTCATCCGGGACCCGATAGGTAAAAACACCTTCGAGCGGCAAGGGTAAAATCACATCTGCAAATTGTTCGGGGGAGTTGTTCATGCGCAAAAATAAGCAATTTAAGCTGTCTTACCATTTTAGAATCAGACACAATGTACATTATGCATGTGATTTTGAAGGATCGTTGGTTAATTTTAAAAAGATGAAACTTTCTACTGCCTCAGGAACCATTCCTTTGATCGATTCGTGTTTGAGAAGCTTATTTCTTATTTCTGAGGAGCTTACATTTATCAAAGGGGCCTTCATCCTGGTCAGATTAGATAGATTTTCGTCAGTAGAAAGAGTTGAAGGAGACCTGGGATAGACCACCAAACCAAATAGTTCGATGATCCTACCATGTTCTTTCCACAGATGAAAATTTATCAGGTTGTCTTCACCTATCAACAGGCTAAAATGATGCTGAGGATATGATTTTTGCAGGAATTCAAGGGTATGAATGGTGTAGGAGGGCATGGGAAGGTTCTTTTCGCAATCGTTGGGCTTTATGCACCGGTACCCCGAAGTCGCAAGTACTACCATTTCATACCGTTCATCAAATGGCCACAACTCCGCCTCGCTCTTGTGCGGGTTCTGTGGGGATACGACCAGCCAGACTTCATCGAAGCCCTCTGCCAAAGCTGCCTCTGCCACAGCAAGATGACCGTTGTGCACGGGGTTAAAGGAGCCGGCATAGATGGCGATTTTCATGGAGGAGTTGATTGGCTGATCAGCTGATTTGTTAATTATCTATATGAAGGATCTCTGAATTTTATTGAAAAACAGGTAATTGTTGCCCATCTGCTTCATCCTTCCTGTTACCAAGAAAAGTATCCACCTGCTCTTCGGCTTCCTGCAGCGCGTGCTCCAAGGTGTCGTTGATGATAATCACATCAAAAAGATGGGAAAAGGAGAGCTCCCGTTCTGCTTTTTCAACTCTTTCCCGAATCACCTCGGGGTTGTCTGTAGATCGGGCAATTAATCTTTTTTCGAGTTCGGTGATGGAGGGGGGTTGGATGAAGAGTGCCAGCGCCTTATCACCATAATATTTTTTGATGTTGCTGCCACCCACCACATCAACATCGAAAAGGATGTTCTTACCGCTTTTCAGTATTTTCTCAACTTCACTTTTTAGCGACCCGTAAAAATTGCCGGGATAGACCTCCTGCCATTCAAGAAATTCGTTGTTGTTGATTTTTGTGCTGAATTCTTCTGCTGTCATGAAAAAATAATCCACCCCATTTACCTCTTTTCCCCTCGGTTTGCGGCTCGTGGCAGAGACTGAGAATCCGAAATTCTGGTTTCTTGATAGGAGATGTCTGACAATGGTTGTTTTGCCTGCACCCGATGGAGCCGAGAAAATAATGATTTTTCCTTCCTTCATTCCGGTGTTTATAAGATATTTAGCAACTGCTCTTTGATCCTTTCGAGCGAATCCTTCATTTGGATCACCAGTTTTTGCATCTCGGTATGGTTGGCTTTTGAACCAAGCGTATTGACTTCGCGGCCAATTTCCTGCGCAATAAAACCGAGTTTCTTTCCAACGGGTTCATCCAACTCAAGAGTTTCTAAAAAATAGTTGCAATGGTTTAACAACCTTACTTTTTCTTCGTTGACATCCATCTTCTCGAGGTAGAAGATCATCTCCTGTTCGAGTCTGTTCTCATTGACCTGTTCGATGGAAATATCTTTCAATCCTTCGTAGATTTTTTCTTTTATTTTTGTAATCCGCTCTTCTTCATATTTTTCGACCGAAGTCAGCAGTGTCGTAATCGTCTGAACATTGGCTATCAGATCGAATTTTAAAATTGTACCTTCCTGGATACGAAACTGATCCAGTGCCTCTGTGGCTTCTGCTATTTTGAGCAGGATGGATTTCCATTCCTGGTCATCCAACTCTTCTTTCTCATTTTTTACAACTTCAGGAAGCCCTAAGATGGATTGTAATGCATTGTTGCTCAGTGTAATGTTTAATTCAGAGGCTATTTGCTCCAACTGTTTGTAATAGCTCTTAACGATACCTGAATTGATTTTTGTCGCGGATTCATCGCCCAACGATTCTGTGTAGAGGATAAAATCGACTTTTCCCCTGACCAACTTGTCTGAAAGCTCCCGTCGTATCTCCAGGTCCTTTTCCCTGAAAAGCATTGATATTCTTGTGTTCAAATCCATCTGCTTGCTATTCAGTGATTTGATTTCAATGGTCACTTTCTTGCGGGAGAGTTCACACTCTGCCTTGCCATAACCTGTCATCGATCTTACCATGTCCGCTTCATTTTTGACAAAGGTAGAAAATTAATGAGTGATGAGTGATGAGACATGAGTTATGAGTTGCACTCGTACGGATGGAAGAAAAATTGAAAGTAGCGAGGTTAAATCCAAGACTTACTCGATTTTATCCGGGCTGAAATTTTTGATAAAGGCACCAAAGTAAGCTCCGGCAAAACCAAAGAGCGTAACAAGCAGCATCTTGAAGTTGCCTGATTGAACAATCGCATGTATTGGAATCCAGATGCTTACGGCCATTGCCCAAGTCCAGGCGCAGGAAGGATAAACATATCCAAAGATGGCAGAGGTGAGGACAATCGCACCTACCGTGATGCCTGTATCGTCCCAGCCTGGACTTGAATCCATCCAGGCAATCAGCAGCCCGGCGAGGATCGAAAGGATGAGACAGGCTACAAATTTCTTGTCTGTCATCATGGCACTTCGTTCTTTTCAACTGTTACGGCAGTCCCATAGGCAAGTACCTCAGTCAATCCTGTCATCACATCGTTGGCATCGTACCGCATGTTGATGATGGCATTGGCACCCATCCTCCTTGCATGTTCGATCATTAGTTGCAATGCCTCTTCTCGTGCTTTCTCGCAAAGTTCGGTATAGATCACATTCCGACCACCAAAGATGGTCATGAGGCTTCCTGCAAAGGAGCCAAAAATATTTCTGGAGCGAACTGTGATACCCCTCACCAGGCCCAACTGTTTGACAATCCTGTAGCCTTCGAGATGGGTACTGGTTGTTATTAGCGTGCTGTCTGTCATGGTTTCAAACTATAGATGGAAATTATTTACTTTTTTTGATAAGAACCGAAGGATTGTTTGCAATTGGATGTTTTTCGAAGAGAATTGGTATCATGTAGTTGACTGTGACGCTTTTCCCATGATACAATCCGGGAATCCACTGGTCGGGCAACAACCTTACAATGCGCAGGGCTTCCCTGTCACAACCCGGTCCGACTCCCTTGAGTACCTTGTGGTTGGAAGTTTTGCCAGTACTATCGATGGTCAATTCTATGTACACCGTGCCCGAAATTTTCTCTCCTGACTTGTGGAAAGGAGACATCATGGTGTTGGCTATGTGTTCCCTGATGATGCTTGATCCACCCAGGTAAAGTGGCGGTGTGTCGAGAACTGTCACCATCGTATCCGACTTGGAGATGATGCGGAAAGGATAGTTGGTAAAAGAACTTTGGTAGAGGAGTACCTGATTTGCTGTAAAATCGATCCGTTGTTCGGCCTCACCCTTGTTGTCGAAATACTCCCAAATACCTACCCTTTTGGATTTCGAATAATACCCCCGGCTACGAATGATCCCCTCCGGATTGTACTGTGTCCAGAGGCTGTCTTTTTCGCCGTTTTTGTAATAACCCTGGACCAAAATTTTCTTTTTTGACAACAATCTATAGACTCCTTCCCTAACCGAAGAATCAGATTTTAGCACATAAAAAACCTCTTTAAGCGTTGGAAAGAGGTATTCAACAGTTATTTTTCTGGTCTCTCTGACTGATTGAGCAAAAGGCAACAACAGGCAGAGGAAATATAAATTTCTGACCATATTTCAGAATTTCAAGACAATCAATCGTCGGCTTTTTTCTGCTTGGTTACCATTTCCGAAAAGCTTTTGGCTGCATTGGTAAATTCGGATGGCATCAGAATTACAGTAGTGGTGTTGTTGTCGATACCAATTTCTGAGAGCATCTGCATTCTCCTTAATTCCAATGAGAAAGGACTACTTTCCATCTGTTTTGCACCTTGTGTCAGTTTGATGGAGGATTCCAGCTCGGCCTCCGCTTTGATGATGCGGGCACGTTTCTCGCGAATGGCTTCCGCTTCTCTGGCCATGGCCCGTTGCATGGATTCTGGGATCTCCACATCTTTCATCTCCACCATCTCGATCTTAACTCCCCAGGGTTCGGTCGTCTCATCCACTATTTTTTGAAGGGTGGCGTTGATCTGTTCGCGTTCCCGCAAGACCTCATCCAGAAGATGTTGCCCGATGATGTTGCGCAAGGCTGTGACAGCAAACTGGTAAACAGCCTGGTTGTAGTTGGCTATCTTGATGACGGCACTCTCCGGGTTGGTGACCCTAAACCACAGTACTGCGTTGACTTTGATGGTAACACTGTCCTTGGTGATGGTCTCCTGTTGTTCCAGGTCTACGGTTTTGGTGCGGATGTCAATGGTCTGCTGACGGTCCAAAAGCGGAATGATCCAGTACAATCCGGGGCCTTTGGTGCTTTCGTACCTGCCGAGACGAAAAACAATGGCACGCTCATACTCCTGTGCAATGCGGAATCCTGATATTAACAGAACAGCAACAACAATGACAATGGGGAAAAGAATTTCCATGGTACTGATTTTTAAGAGATTAAAAAATTATTTTTATTTTCGGGGCAATTCCTGAGTTTTCCGAAATGTTATATTTTAGATAGGGAAAGCTCCTGGAACAATAGCTTTTAAGTTTATCTTATCCAATTGAAAATAAAGGTAATCCTTTTTATATTAAGAATTTGAAGAGATCGTTCAATTTATTTAAAAAAAATCATTCCTTCACCAAAAGAGGAGGGAACTTCTTGTTGATCAATGGAGTCACTCCATTCATGAACAGGATGGCAAAGCCTACACCTTCAGGGTACGGACTGAAATTGCGAATCAACAGGGTAATGACCCCAATTCCTGCACCAAAAACTACCTGTCCATGTGGATTTGCTGGAGAGGTGGCAGGATCAGTAGCCAGGAAGATAGCTCCCAGCATCACCGCACCTGTGATGAGGTGAAATATTGGATCCATGAAACGACCCGGGGCCAGTAGCCACAAAATACCTTGAACCAGCACGATGGAGGAGATGATGGAAACCGGAATTTGCCAGGAGATTATTTTTTTCCATAGGAGATAGATGCCGCCAATCAAAATTGCCAGGCTGGATATTTCACCCAATGATCCACTGATGTTTCCCCAGAAGAGGTCGAAATAGCCTGGTAGCTGCATCTCCCCGGTAACCTGAGAAAGGGCTTTCCCACTATTTAGACCAACTTTTAGCAAACCAAGTGGCGTTGCTCCTGTAAAACTGTCGGCAGTTGTAATGTTGGCGGTCCAGGCTGTCATTCGTCCGGGGAACAAAAGAGCGAGGGCTAACGCACCGACGAGTGCAGGATTGAAGGGATTCTTGCCGATTCCTCCAAAAGCTAATTTGGCCAGGCCAATGGAAACCAAAGAACCAATTGCCACCATCCAAACAGGTGACGAAACTGGCAGGCAGAAGGCCAAAAGCATTCCTGTCACAGCGGCAGATCCATCCCTTACCGTGGCTGGCACTTTCAAAAGATATTTTTGAATGGCGTACTCAAGCCCCATGCAACATACTACCGCCATGAGTGTGATTTTGAAACTGTCGATGCCAAAGAAAATGACAGACATGAGCAGCGCCGGTACCAGGGCGAAGAGGACACTTCTCATGATTTTTGATGTATTTTCGTCTCCATGGTAATGGGGAAGGGTGGTGAAATAGGCTATTTTGATCATTGTCATCTTGAAGAGGAAGATTAAATTTTAAACTCGTAAATTGAAAGATCAGCTGATGGCACCCCAGTTGAGGTGGTTCTTGCGCAAGGCGTACAGTTGTTTTCTAAGGATGTCATTTTCTGGTTGCTCAAGCAATGGATCCTGGGCTAAAATCTCCTCGGCCTTGTCGCGTGCATACTGAAGAATCTGTCCATCCTTCGCCAGATTGGAGATCCTCAGGTCAAAGGCAAGTCCGCTCTGTTGTGTACCCTCCAGATCGCCCGGCCCACGCAGACGCATATCGGCTTCGGCAATTTCGAATCCATCATTGGTGGCTACCATGGTGTTGAGCCGCTGTCGACTCTCGTGGCTCAGTTTGACACTACTCATCAGGATACAGAAGGATTGATCGGCGCCCCTGCCTACCCTGCCGCGAAGTTGATGCAGCTGAGAAAGACCGAATCTTTCGGCACTTTCTATGACCATGACGGAGGCATTGGGAACATCTACGCCAACTTCAATCACGGTAGTGGCAACCAGAATCTGAGTCTCTTTGTTCTTAAAACGCTGCATCTCTGCCTCCTTGGCCGAAGCCTTCATCTTGCCATGCACCATGCTGATCCGGTATTCGGGCGCGGGAAAGGCAATCTGCAACTGTTCAAAGCCCTCTTCCAGATTTTTGAAATCGAGTTTTTCGGACTCTTTGATCAATGGAAATACGATATACACCTGGTGTCCCAGCGCGATCTCCTTGCGGACAAACTGGTACAACTCGGCTCGGTGGTTGTCGAAATAATGAAATGTACGAATCGGTTTCCTGCCTGGGGGCAACTCATCAATCACCGAAACATCGAGGTCGCCATAAACTGTCATGGCAAGCGTTCGTGGGATTGGTGTTGCAGTCATGACGAGCACATGTGGTGGAAGGAAATTTTTTCGCCACATCTTGGCCCTTTGCATCACACCAAAACGGTGTTGCTCATCGATGACTACCATACCAAGATTCTTGAAGGCAACGATCTCCTCGAGCAGGGCATGGGTGCCAATCAACAGGTTCAGCGAGCCATCGAGCAACATGCTGTGGATGATGGTGCGCTCCGATTTTTTGGTAGAGCCTGTCAACAGCCTCACCTGAACAGGGAGATCGCCAATCAGTTTCAAAACAGATTGGTAATGCTGAACGGCCAGTATCTCGGTAGGGGCCATCATGCTTGCCTGAAAACCGTTGTCCATGGCAATCAGGGAGATCATTAGGGCGACCATCGTCTTACCACTACCCACATCTCCCTGCAACAGCCGGTTCATCTGCTTCCCTGCAAGCGTATCTTTACGGATCTCCTTAATGACCCGTTTTTGTGCTCCTGTAAGCTCAAATGGTAGGTGGTGGTGAAAGAAATTATTGAAATTGTCGCCAACCTCCCTGAAGATTTGCCCTTTGAACTTGTGCTGACGCTCGTACTTTAAGTTGAGGAGTTTGAGCTGGATGTAGAAAAGTTCCTCATATTTCAGCCTGAATTCGGCCTTTTTTAAGGTGGCAGGATCTGCAGGAAAATGGATGTTGAGGAGTGCTGACTCGAGCGAGATAAGACTTAACTGTTCTATCAGCCAGGCTGGAAGCGTCTCAGTGATTTTTCCGCGACAAAGCAACAGGGCAGTGTGCTGAAACTTTAGGATAGACCTGGAAACGAGAAAGCTACTCTTCATCTTCTCGCTGGTATTGTAGAATGGTTGGATGTAACCCTCCGTTTTGTCTGCCTCCTCCTTTACCTCCTCAATTTCGGGATGCACCAGTTTAAACTTGCCATTGAATTCGGTTGGCTTTCCAAAAATGATGTAGGGGCAATTTTTTTGGAGTGTACTCTTGACAAATTTGATGCCTCTGAACCAAACCAGCTCCATCTGGCTCTCTCCGTCATAGAAATTGGCGACCATTCTTTGTGCACGACCTTCGCCGATGGTCTCAATGGCAGTAATTACCCCCTTGACCTGAATGAAAGGAAGGGTTTCGTTGATCTCCCTGATCTTGTAAAATTTGGTGCGGTCGATGTATTTGTAGGGAAAATAGTAGAGAAGTTCGGCTACAGTGTTAATTTTCAACTCTTGTGTCAGAATTGCCGCTCTTTTGGGGCCGACCCCCGGAAGAAATTTTATTTCCTGTTCTAACATGTAAAGTACTTCGAGTGCCTAAAGTGCCTAAAGTTAAAAAGAAAGATAGTAGGGTGCTCCTGAAATGGGCCACATACCTAAAATATTTGCTATTTTCGGGACGGCGAAGTACTTTAGGCATTCGAAGTACTTTAGGCACTCGAGGTACTTTCTCTGATGAATTTCCGCATCCGCAAAAAAATAGCCTATCTTTTCAAATCCCGACACCGCAAGGGTCATGGGATTCACTCTCCATTTCTGTTCAGGTTGATCACAACGGTGATCGAGAACAAAGGCAGCTTTACGGCTTATCCCCTCCTTAAGGCTGCATCAGATAATGTGGGCAGCATGTTGAAGATATTGGACATGAAAGATTATCTCCAACTTCCTGATAAGTCATTCAGGAGCAGTATGCGAACTGTCAAGAACTTGCACCTGCTGCCTTGCCGCTTTGACAGGTTACTTTTCAGGCTGGTAAATGAATTCCGTCCGGACGGTATCGCCTATTGTGGATCAACCTTTGGCGTCACTTTGATGGCACTTGCGTTGGCCGACAAAAGGATTCGGTTGATGGCAAGTGTAGAAAACGATCATTACCGGACATTTTGCCGAAGGTTGGTAGAAGTTTACGAACAAGAGAACATTGTTCTGGTCGAAGAAGGTATTACAGAGGCTGCCGATTTCACAGTGATACAATTCCCATTAGATCCTTGCCAATGTGAAAGGATGGTGACGAAGGTGATGGATCAGCCAGTGTGTGATAGGGTGGTAGTCCTTTGCGGCATCCATGCCTCTTCTGAAATGGAGGCCGTTTGGGAAAATTGCAAATCGTATGAAGCTGTACGTCTATCGTTGGATCTCTTTGAATTGGGGATCTGTATCTGCAGAAAGGGGTTGCAAAAGGAAGATTTTGTACTGCGTTTCTGATTTTGATCCTTCCGTCTCAAACGACAGGAGTTGAACCAAACATTACAGGACATAGAATACCAGGACCTTGTTGGCCAAGGCATTGAATTCTTCTTTCCCCGAATAAAAATACATGTTCCAAAATGCAATCAGCGTGCTGCTGTAGGCCACCTGCTTCTCCTGGCCCAAGAAGGTCTCTCCGCCCGTGAAAACACGAGAATTCCCTTCTGTGCTAATTTCGCCGGTTGGCTTGATGCGTGTGGTCAGCCAACCGGTGGCACATGCCAGGTTGTCATAAAGGTTTTGCCGGATATTTTCATCTGGTTTTAGGATGGAAAGCAGCCTGAAGCCAATGGCGAGTCCTACTCCCTGGTAGCTGCTGTCGTAGCCTGTTCCCTCTAAGAAATAGCCAGCAGGTTGTTTTTTTGTTAGGGCGAGGGTGGCAAATTTGATGCCAATGGTCAATGCCTCCTGATCATTCAGGTACTTTCCCATCGCATAAAAGGCAAGGGCATCGAAGAACAATCGGTTGGGTGCATCGGCATCGACTGATTTTAACAGCTCCTGCCGGGATTTTAGGAAATTTAGTGATAGTTGGTATTGAGGGACCAACAGCTCGACTCTTTTTTTTGCTGCTGTTTGTGCCTGGTATCCTGGGTTCTCATTCAACGCCAGCAGACCAGCACCAAGCGACGAGTAAAAAAAGGCAATGCCGCTTACCCTGTCCCCCTCTGTTGCGGTTCCGGTTCCGACCAGGGCGGGTGGAACGACCAACTGAAAATCACCATCCGGATTCTGGTATTTGAAGCTGTATTCGATGGCCCTGACAACCATTTCGAGTGCAGTCGAGTTCTGGGCATCTACTGCATAATCGGCCAGTGGTGATATTCCCATTTGAAACCGAACATGAAAATAGCCGGACTGGTTCTTGCTCATGGCTCCATTTGCATCGGTCTGGTTGCCACTCGCCAATTTTTCGATGATGTCGTTCCTGAAAGCAGCTGTCATCTCATTCTGCGTGAAAAAGCGAAGGTTCGGATCGATGGTGCAAGGTGGGGAAGAGGCTGCATCCGGATCCGGTTCGTGACAGGAAAAGATCCAAAAAAGAGCCAAAACAGGGTAAATTAGTCTATTCAAAATGGTGAAATAGGTGAAGTATCAATTTTTGAAAGTGCAACTTCCTAAATTTAATCATTCTTTGATATTTCCTGCGAAAGATGTCAAAGAAGTTGGAATAATCCCTCCAAAGCCAGATTATTTCACTTAAGTTTGTATTCCTAAAATATTTCTGATGGAAAATGTGATCAAGTTAAGGGATATTGTCAAGAATTATCAGGTTGGTACCCAAATTGTAAGGGCGCTCAGAACCATCACCCTGGATATCAAAAGAGGTGAATATGTGGCCATCATGGGTGCTTCCGGATCGGGGAAATCTACGCTGATGAACATCATCGGATGCCTTGATACGCCCACTTCGGGGAGTTATCAGCTCAACGACAAGGATGTGAGTCTGATGGATGATGACAGGCTGGCCGAAATCCGGAATACCGAAATTGGATTCGTATTTCAGACATTCAATCTGTTGCCAAGGTATTCGGCCCTCGAGAACGTCATGTTGCCTCTCGTTTATGCCGGTATCGGCAAGTCGAGAAGGGAAGAGATCGCTACCGGACAGCTCATCAATGTTGGCCTCGAGGATCGTATGGAGCACCGGCCCAACGAACTTTCAGGCGGACAGCGTCAGCGTGTGGCCGTTGCCAGAGCCCTTGTGAACACCCCTTCCATCCTGCTTGCCGATGAACCTACCGGGAACCTCGACTCCAAAACTTCTGAGGAAATCATGAAATTGTTCGCAGATATTCACTCCAAAGGGAATACCATCATTCTTGTCACCCACGAAGAGGACATCGCCCGTCATGCCTACCGCATCATTAAATTGAAAGATGGCGTTATAGAGCAAGATTATGTGAATCCTAATCCGATCTATTAACGTAAAAGAAGTCCTGTACATCCGTCGCATGCAACGGCTGTACATTGATTTTGAACCCTTGACAAGATACCATGAGAATATATACAAAAACCGGGGATGACGGAACCTCAGGATTGATAGGTGGAACCCGGGTAGAGAAATTCGATCTTCGACTCGAATCTTACGGGACCGTGGATGAACTGAACAGCTGGATAGGTCTCATCTCTTGCCAGAAAATCGATCCTTCTACCAAAGCCCTTTTGCTTTCTGTTCAGAACAACCTCTTTGTTATCGGAGCCAGACTGGCAACTGACTTGACCATTACCGACCTCTCTTCCAGGTTGCCTTTGAAGTCTGAAGATATCCTGAAGCTCGAGAATGAGATGGACAAGATCCTGGATCAGTTGCCTCCGATGGAGCATTTTGTGCTTCCCGGCGGAAGTACGCTACTCTCTTATTGCCACCTTGCCCGCACTGTTTGCCGGAGGGCCGAAAGACGGGTTTGTCAACTGTCGAAAGAGGTTGCCATTCCTGCCGAACTCATCAAATATCTCAACAGGCTTTCCGACTATTTGTTTGTTCTTTCTCGTAAAATTGCTGTGGATGAAGGAATTGACGAAATCCTGTGGGCTCCTTAAATTTTATCCGCAACTATTTTTATTCTCATAAAAAAATAGTATCATCGCAAAACCGTTGAACATCAATCTAAATTAAAATAATATGTATTGGACACTTGAATTGGCTTCGAAATTAGAGGATGCTCCCTGGCCTGCAACCAAGGACGAATTGATTGACTTTGCAATTCGTTCGGGCGCGCCGCTCGAGGTGATTGAAAATCTGCAGGAGATGGAAGATGAAGGTGAGATCTACGAATCGATTGAGGATATATGGCCGGATTATCCAAGTAAGGATGATTTTTTCTTCAACGAAGACGAATATTAGGAGCGTCGGTCTATCTAATTTGTCGAAGCAGGTTTCTTCTCGGGACCTGCTATTTTTTTGCGCTTCTCGTTGAGCGGATAGAGATCAAACCGGTTCTTGGGTTTCTCCAGCTCTCTCCATTCGAATCCTTTGAGTTTGGCATCTTCCACCGAAATGTCTTTGAGAGGGGTCGTTTTTCCCTCCGGCTTTGGAAAGAAAGCGATGCTGTCAATCTTTCCTTTGAGCAGGTAAACATTTATCTTGCTGCTTTCCAGTTTGTTCATCCCCGAATAGCGGTTCTTGTTCTTGACATAATAGAGCGTGATGGCATTGCCATTTACCTCGATACTCTTCAGCTCTTTGTTGATGATGTTGCCTACAAGCGTTTTGCCCGAAATCTGGTTGTATTTGATGGAGTCCTCCTTCGAGATGATAAATCCATTGTTGTCGAGCCTTGCAACATCCGGACCCGGCTTGTGAGGACGGTACTCAATCCGCTCTGCCGTCAACTGGTGAACATCCGACCACAAGACAGGATCCTTGAACAATTTCATCACCGAATCTCTCATCTGGTAGGAGAGCGAATCACACATGCCACTCAGGTCTTTCTTAAAGAACCGCACCCGGTGGAAGGCCATGAAAAGCTTCTTGTCATTGTCATCTTTCCCTGCCAGGGTATCTTTGACTACCTGTGCCGAATCCTTGTAGAGCGGATTTTCGGTGTGTGTTGGCCCAAGTTTTGCCATAATCCTTGAACTATCAGCTACCGCGGAAATTGAATCTTTGACATTTTCTCCCTTGACGATCGTTTTCAGTACAACCGGAACAGCAACTTTGGAGGTATCCATTGTTACCCGAACCGTATCTTTCAACTGTGCAATTTTTACGTGGAGAGAATCCTCCTTCTCCGCCGCAGGTTTGTGATCCTCTGTGGTTTTTGATTTGATTTTTTTGGCAACCAACTCATTGCCTGCGGGTTTCTTTGGTAACTCTTTCTTTGGCAGGTCGGGCACAGATTTCAAGGTATCCGCATGCAGGAAAAGGGTGTCTTTGGGCGAAAATTGCATAAACAGAGCCGAATCAGTGACGTAAGCAATCTTTGTCTTTTCGTTGTAGAGGCCTTTGCGGCCTGTAATGGACACATGGTTGGTGGTGTCGGAAAGCAGAACCCTGCTGAGCGCACGTCCTGTGCCCGCGTTTCTTGAGTAATAGATGGTATCTCCCTGCAGGAACTGCTCCTTTCCCATAATTTTGGAGGCCTTGAAAAGCTCTGCCATGTTGGTGCGTGTGTCGTACCAACCCTTCTCGGAATAGAGTGTCCCTTTTTTTGTGGTTCCTACAATGTGCGTGGGACCTACCAGGAAGGCCCTTTCGGTTTTGCTGTTGTATTTCAAAGTGTCGGCAGTGAGGATGAAATCCTTGTTGGTCACCTTCACAGAATCTTTGAAGAAGAAGAGATCTTCGTTCGAATAATACCTGCCTATTTTACTCACGAGTACATTGGCCGTATCAACGATTTTCCCCCAGGTTTGGTAGTTTCCAACGTTGGATTTCAAATCGAAAATCAGCTCGTCTGTGGTCAGAACAATCGACTTGTTAACCAGTTTGACCTTGCCTCTGATTTTGGCTATCCGGTTGTTTCCGTCGTATTTGATCCTGTCGCCCCAGAGATTCAGTGTATCTCCCTGAAGGATTTGTACATGACCGAATGCATCCACCTTGTTGCTGTCTGTATAAAAATAGGCGCTGTCGCAGTCAAGCAGCACATTGTTCTGACTAAATCTCACGTCGCCTAAAAACCTGGTTGCAAAGCGATTTATTTTGTCGTCGTGTGCCGTAAAGTCTGCCCTAACCAGCTCGATCCTTCGCTTCTTGCCATCGGTTTGGGGCAGAGAACCTGAAACGACGTGAAAAGCCACGATCAGCAGCAACGAAATCAACAGGCCATTTCCTGATTTTCGGATTTTCATCGTACGATTAATCATTCATCCAAACCTCCTTTAAACCCAACCTCCAAATCATTTCTTCCAGGATTTCAACTTGAAATTACAGTTCGCGAAGAGGTCGTCGATGTGAATATAGGTTTTCGATTGTTGCTTGGCAATCCAGGCACGGTAGGTGTCCTCTTTCTTTTTTTCCAGATAGATCTCGCTCATGTGCTGGTAATCCTCCTGCAGGTTTGCGGGATGCGCATTGGTCTTGTTCAGCAGTTTGATCACTTTGTACACCTGTCTCTGTTTGTCGTCAAGGCCCAAAAACGGTTCTGAGGTTTCACCAACTTTTAAGGCAGTGATTCTTTTGCTCACTTCGGGATCAAGCTCTTCCATCTGAAATTTGGAGGATCCTGATTTTTGCGAGGTAACAAGACCTCCGTTGTTGCGCGTATTCTTGTCGGAAGAGTACATGTAGGCTGCCTGATCCCATGTCATTGCCTTCTTCTGGATGAAGGAGGTGAGGCTGTCGATCCTGCTTTTTGCCTTGGCAAGTTCTACCGGGTCAATTTTCGGACGGAGAAGGATGTGGCGGCACTTGATCTTTTCACCCTTCCTGTCGATCAATTGAATGATGTGGTAACCAAATTCACTTCTAACGACTTTCGAGACCGCACCAACCTTGAGGTTGAAGGCTTCTGTGGCAAAAGCCTGGTCGAGCATCGCTCGTCCGACGTAGTCCATCTCTCCTCCGTTTCTTGCGGAACCGGGATCTTCAGAGTACAAAACGGCCAGGGTAGCGAAATTTTCTCCACTCTCAACCCTGCGTTTAAATTCACGGAGTCTGCTCTTAACGTCCATGTCCTCCTGTTCAGTGATCACCGGAAGTACCGTAATTTGCGCATATTCCATCTGAGATCCGATCAAGGGAACCTTATCTTTAGGCATCTGCCTGAAATAGGAGCGTACTTCAGATGGAGTGGTGGTTACGTTTTTTGTAATCCGTTGCTGCATCTGCTCGGTCTTGAGCTGCTCCTTGATCATCTCGCTCATCTCCGATTTTAGTTGGTTGATAGATTTTTTGAAATATTTTTCAACCTCCTTCTCAGATCCGATATTTTCGATGAAGTATTTCATCCTTCGGTCCATGTTTTGATTGATCTGGTTATCTGTTACCACGATGTTGGTATCGAGTTCAGCCTCCGCAAGCAACAATTTTTGCTCTAACAACCGCTCAAGAATCTCACACTTCATGTCTCCTTCGGTGGTTTGCCCCTGGGCCTGCATCTCAATGGCTTGTGACTCGATGTCTGATTTCAGGATTGGATTACTCCCTACAATCGCAACGATCTGATCCACCACCTTGTCCTGTGCGGAGGCAACACCAAGTGAACCCAGAAGGATTCCTGTCAACAATAAACCTTTTATCATGTGTCTTAACATATTCTTCTTTAATTATTTGAATTCTTTGATGGTAAAGCGGTTCTCCCTTTTTCCTTTCTCGTAGATATTTTTCTCGAGATCATTGAGGAATTCCATTTTCCGGGTGTTCAAAATTAAACTTTCTATCCGATCCTTGACGAAATCGTAAGGAGCTTTTTCTCCTGCCAGGATAAAATCATGGATCAAAATGAAATAATAATTCTTTAAGTCGCTGAATTGATGGTATCTGGAGCTTCTTAACAATGTTTCCGGATCTTCTCTGACGCCTGGAATCCGTGCCAGAATGGTGTTGAAATCAACCCAATTGCTGTTAAAATGATCGTATTTCGAAGCGTATTGAAAACTATAACTCTCCAGTTCAACCAGGGAGCGGGTGCTGTTCTCTGTCATCCATCGCTTTATCTGATCGGGTTTCGCAATGTTCTTTGGTATCTCGACATAGACAGCTTTGACAATGCTGTAATCAAGTGTAAATTTTTCAGGATGCAAATCAAAGTAATTTTTTACATCAGCTTCGGTGAGTGCAGTATCGAGCTTCTGACTCAGCAATTGTTGCTGGTACCTGTGTATCAGGATGGAATTCCGGTATTCCTCCAGCTCTTTGCTGAGATCCCTTTGGCTTTCATCCAGGTTCTCTTCTGCCATTTTTAAAAGAAGCTCTTTTTTTACCCAGCGGGTAAGAATGTCGTTGACCCGCGACAAGCTATCGGCTTTGGTCATCCCCTTGGGCAACTGCGACCGTAATTCCTTGAGCAGGTAGGTCTTGTCATCTACTTTTGCGGCATAGACCTCCTCAGTCTTGTACCCGATGTAACGGCATCCACTCAGCGCAAAAAAGACACACAGCACCAGCACCCAACGGGCGCTTTCCTGAAACTGAAGTTGAACTCTTTTTCGCATCTCAATGGTTACCTTGTACAAGACTACTCTTTTCAAAAATTAAATTCTGACCCTTCGCGCAAGGGAAAGGTCTATGAAAATAATTTATTCCCGGCTGTAATTTGGTGATTCGCTGGTGATGCTCACATCGTGCGGGTGGCTTTCTGTCACACCTGCATTGGTGATCCTGCAGAATTTTGTTTCGTGCAGTTTCTCGATGGTGGCCGCACCGCAATATCCCATTCCGGCACGCAAGCCTCCGACCAGTTGATAAAGTACCTCGTTGAGAGAACCCTTGTAAGCCACCCGTGCCACGATCCCTTCGGGCACCAGTTTCTTGATGTCGTCCTCAACGTCCTGGAAATACCTGTCTTTCGAACCCTGCTGCATCGCCTCGATGGAGCCCATTCCCCGGTAGGATTTGTATTTTCGTCCCTGGAAGATGATGGTTTCTCCTGGCGACTCTTCCACTCCGGCAAAGAGCGATCCGGCCATTACGCTCTGTGCACCCGCTGCAAGGGCCTTGACGATAGATCGGAAGAGCACACGTCTGAACTCCAGTCAC
>CAZGSQ010000036.1:0-30457 GCA_964528535.1 uncultured Tangfeifania sp.
ACGGAGACAATCCCCCGCCAACATTGCCTCCGCGTCCCGGCGTTTTTGAATACCGCGACAGCCATGAAAGCAGATGGGCGAACCTTCTGGACCAAGGTGTATGGTTGAAGGGCTTCTGGCGGATTCCCTGGCAAAATGAAGCCGTCCGGGTTGCAAAAATGGACACCATCGCGCACACCATCACACTGGCAGTTCCTGTGCCGGGAGGGATTGGCAACAAATATACCCGACCGGAAGGGAATGGGAAAGAACCTTATTGGCTGATGAACCTGCCCGAGGAAATTGACTTGCCGGGCGAGTGGGCCCTTGATTTCAACAACAAAAAGCTCTATTTCTATCCTCCTGAAGCAATTAAAACCGGAAACGTCAGGATTGCTGATATAGCCAAACCCTTGATCCAAATGATGGATGCATCCTGGATTTCCCTTATCGGATTGACCGTTGAGGAAAATATGAACGATGGAATACTAATTGAGAATGGCGAAAGCAATCTGGTCGCAGGATGCACCGTCCGAAACATGACCAAATATGGCATCAGGGTGAACGGTGGCAAAAACCATGTCATCCAGAGCAACGATTTGTACAATCTTGGCGCTGGTGGTGTCTGGCTTAAAGGCGGGGATGAAAATTCCTCCCCAAAAATCGCAGCGAATTTCAGGGTAGTCAACAACCATATTTATCATTTCAGTCAGCTGACAAGAATCTACTGTGCGGGGATCAATTCCGGTTTTACCGGTGGAGGGGGCGGAGGGCACCATCCGGCTGTCGGCATGTACATCGCCCACAACCTGGTTCATGACACTCCCCATGTTGGTATTTTATTCGGGAGCTGGAACTCGGTGTTCGAGTACAATGAACTCTTCGATTATTGCCAGGTATCCGATGACATGGGGGCATTTTACAGTTACGATTCCTTTGAGAGAATGGGCGGACACACTTTTGCCTACAATTTCATCCACAATGCCAACATCGGTGATGGAATCTATTTTGACAACGACCACCGCGATATGCATGTGTATGGCAATCTTGTTGCCCTATTCAGTCAGCCGGAGAAGAGGGGTACCGGATACCTGTTCAAATCCGGCACACAGGCAAAGAAAAATAATCCGCAATCCATTGATTGTCAAAATAATCTGACAGTGAATTGTAATTTTGGGTTCCAGTTTGTTTCACTTCCCGGTGTAAAAAATGAAATCGCCAACAATGTCGCCATCATGAACGGGGTCAATTTCCGAAACAGGCTGTTGGCAGCCGATAACAAGGAAAGGGATACTACTTCAGTATCCGGATCAACCGGTAAAAACAGGGAATACAAGGATGACCCCGGATTTGTAAACCTGAAGGGTTTTGATTTCAGGTTGAAATCCGACAGCAAAATATTTACTGATTTACCTGGTTTAAAAAACCTGCCCATCGAAAAAATGGGATTGTACCTCGACGAATACCGGAAAAGTTTGCCATCGGACAAGGAGATTGGACGTTTTGACGCAATGCCTTCACCGGTCGGTAAAAAGGGGACTGAAATATTGGACCGTAATTAATTTGTACTGGTTTGGGGCAAAAGTAGTCATCTTTGCCATCAGAAAGGGCAAAACGTATGAAACAGGTTATGCGGATTTTGACTGGTTCAGGGTGGAAAAAAAGTTTTAAAAAATATGAGACACAAATTAATTCTCCTGGGACTGTCGTTTCTGGTATTTTTAGGTGCAGCGCATGGCAAAGCACAACAAAATTTCGTTGCCGGCCTTAATGCCAGAAAAGGGTGTCCTGGGTTTTTTGCCAAATTGAAAGAAAAGCAACCTGTTACGATCGTCTATTTCGGCGGAAGCATTACCAACCATCCCGGTTACCGGGTTTTTTCGGAAGAGTGGTTGAAGACCCGGTACCCCGACTCTAAAATTACAGCGGTTAACGCGGGAATAGGGGGTACAGGTTCTGATTTGGGGGTTTTCCGGATGGATCAGGATGTTCTGGAATATCATCCCGATCTGGTATTTGTCGAATTTGCAGTCAACGATGCCGGTACCGATTCTCTGGTGATTTGTCATTCAATGGAGGGAATTGTACGCAAAATAAAATCCCGCAATCCGCTCACCGACATTTGTTTTCTTTACACGCTCAACCAGGGGATGTTGGATGATCTTCAAAAGGGAAAGCATTGCAAGTCGATGCGCTACATGGAAAATATTACCTCTTATTACAATATTCCATCCATCAATTTCGCGCCGGAGGTCATTCGGTTGATGAGCAGCGACAGCCTTGTTTTCAAGGGTGAAAAGGGGGTGGATTACGCAGGAAAAATGGTGTTTTCGAACGATGGAACACATCCTACGTTCGAGTGCGGACATAAGATCTATACCAAAACGCTGGTTCAATCCTTGCTCTCCATGGAATTGATGAAGGGTCCCAAAAATTCGGAGAAACTAAGAAAACCTTTGTATCCCGGGAATTATGAACGGGCCAAATCTGTTTCTGTTTCAACTTTTCGCACGAGTGCAGGATGGAAAGTTGTCCCGGCCGATGACAAGATTTACAAATATTACCAGGGAAGTTCCAAGGTTTTTCAGGATCTGATGGTTTCGGAGAATCCGGAAGATTTTATAGAAATCAAGTTCAAAGGGTCTATCGCAGGGGTGTTTGATGTGATCGGACCATCCTCCGGCGACTTCACCTATCAGATTGACAATGCATCAAAACAGTCAGTCAGGCGGTTCGATGTTTATTGCGGAAACATATACCGATGCAATTACAAGCTATTGTCCTTGATGAACGAAGGAATTCACACGGTAGTCATCCGTCCTGACAATACGCCTTTTGACAAGAAAGTAATTTATGGAGCCAGAACTACCCAAATCACCGATGAATCCTATTTTCAGGGCTTCAGCACTTATATTGGCAAGATTCTGCTGGTAGGAGAGGTTTTGCATGAATAATATTTAACTCATTCAAATGATACAGTCATTCCGTTTTTTTGGAACTTTTGTATTTATTCTTGGAGCGATTTTTTCCCATGCCCAGGAACGCGATTATTATCATGAACCTGCCTGGAAACCCAGGGCAATTCTGCCTTATGAGGATGCCATCAAGGGAAATTTTTGGCCTAAATCGCCGAAAGTGTCCATCGCTTTCAATGATCCGGATTTTGCCACTGAGCGCCTCAGTGAGGTCCCTGCGCCGGGAGTTCACCCAAGAGTGCTGGTGAGCCCGAAGGATGTAGGAATGATCCGGGCGAAAGTTGCCCTGGGTGACAAGGCCCCATGGCCGTTTCGCGTTATGTGGGCACGGGTAATGAAATCACGCAACGCCTTTTATGCGCTGGTGACAAAAAACAACGCGCTTGGGAAAGAACTTGCGGGTCAGTTGGTAGAAAAGCTTAAATCGCTGGAGCCAAAACTGGACCAGATGGATAAAATGCCAGACAGCGAAAATATTTGGGCCGTTGAGCGCTCGATTATTGCCACAGGCGAACCTGATCCTCCTACCGAAATATGGGATTTGCTGGATTATGATTACCTGAGTGGTTGGATGTCAGCCTCCGAAAGGGAATTGGCCAGAAGAATTATTGCCAGGATTACAGCCCGCAGAATATCAAATTTTCTGATGGTCCCCGATCATTTCATGAACAACAACCATGAGGGGTTCGGAATGGAATACATCCGTCTGATGTTGCTGATCGAAGGTGAAAAAGGTTTCAACAGCGAGCTTTTTAAGCTGTCGTGCCAAAAAGTCAATGCGATGCTCGACTGGTACCTCGACAAGGATGGAATGTGCTATGAATCCATCAAAGGCTGGCTCAACGTGTCGGCCATAACAGCCGTCGGATTAAGGGAGCGGAACCTTCTGAAACATGATCATCTGCGTACAAAAATGGGATTTTTCCGGGCTGCGCTTCGTTGGGAAGAGGGCGCCTGGAAAATCCGGGATGAAATGCGGGCATCTGCCTTCCACGTGATCTGGATGATGCATTACTATCATCCCAACGATCCGGCCATAGATTTCCTCTACAAGGCATCGCTTTCAACCCACGATTTCCTGAGGGATGCTGAGGCTAAATGGCCCAATCCGGTCGGTATCGTCAATGAATTGCTCTTGCTGTATGCAGATGACGGAATGACTGGCAAAGAGGGTCAACCATTTGATTGGAATGATCAGAAACAGATTGATAATCTGAAACTTCCTGTAACCTGGAAGGATGATCTCCGGGGTTATGTTGAGACAAGGAATTCCTGGCGCAAGGAAGATTTGCACCTTGGTTTCGTCTGCAAGCAGGACTTCCTCTACGGTGGACATGAAGGCTCCGAAAACAATCGCCTGACCCTGTGGAAAGATGGTGTTAACTGGATTCAGGATAACAACATGCTAGCCACCAAGGCGACTTTCCTGCAAAATATGCTCACAGTGGATGGCCAAGGTTGCCACTGGCCACCGGCTCCGGGCACCTGGCTGGGAGTTAAAGAGTCCGCCGAAGGCCTCGTAGCAGCCGGCGACGGGAAGAATGGCTATTCCTACAGCAAGAGCATGCAGGTGCATCCGTTGTATTTCCCATCGGCTAAAATACCTTATTATGCTCCGTTTGCAGATGGTAACTTCGATTTAAGCCGTGATATACAGGTTGCATTTCACCCGGGTACAATCCGGCACAACGATGGTTATGCCCATACCGACTATGGTCCGTGGAGTGGTGAAACCCGCCTGGTAGAGGGCTACCGGTCGTTCAATCCCATGCAGCAGTTTTACCGCACTGTTCAGTTGGCGAGGGGAGAAAATCCTTATGTGCTGGTCATTGATGACGCGAAAAAGGATGAGTTGACGCATCAGTTTGACTGGAATATTTCGGTACCCCTGAATGTCGATTTAGTTGAGGCCATTACCCCGGAAATTCAATTTCAGAACACCGATCCTTCTGACGTCAGGATGGATGATCTGATCCTTGGCAAAGCCGGTACGGAACGCGATGCCACTACCGGGAAGTTGAAACCCAAAAAAGGTGATCCGCTTTGCCTGATAAGGGTTTTGTGGCGAAATTCAACTTATGGATTTCCTGTACCCCGTTTCGAAAGGTACCAGGGTTACAACCAGGTTGTTGTTCCTGCAAAAGCGGTATCCCCCGAATTCAGGGTACTGATTTACCCCTATAAATTTGGAGAACCAATCCCTAAGACAAGCTGGAATGCAAACAGAACGGAGTTGACAGTTCAAATCAACAACAAGACCGATGTTTATCAATTTGGTCAGACAGATGGAGGACGCACGGTTCTATCCATGAAACGCGGTGGGAAGCCGGTCCTCACCAGTGATGCCAGGCCTGCCAGACCGGTTTTGCTGGTACGGGGGAATCGTTTCGACGTCAACGATCTGCGCTATACCCGCGACGAAAGCAAGATTCCAACCTACCTCATGGATGAAAATGGAGCGTTTCAGTTGGAACGGGTTTCGGCCCCGGCACAGTTGCGGTATACCTTGGATGGTTCGCAACCGACGGAGACTTCAGCGCTTTACACCCGGCCTGTTCCTGTTCAATCCGGTTGCGATCTCAAGGCAATCGTTTTTGATCCTGAGTGGACGGCAGGACCTCAGAAGAGTGAAGTCACGATGGCGCACCTGATCCTGAAAAGTGCTGAAAAGGGGTTGGCCGAAGCTCCTTCCGGTAGTCAGTCCGGATTGCTTGCCAGAGTGTATGAAAAAAATACCAAATTGTACAATGACAAGGGTTTCTTTGAAGCCTCCAGGGTGATGATGCCGGATCTGTCAAAAGAATCAGCGATCCTGGTAACTGCAACGGAGAATTTTGTTCTTCCGCGGGCCATTTCCAAACAGCCCATGGAGCAACAATGCAAGGGTTTTTACCAGTATTCGGGATTTTTCCATGCCAAGGAGAAAGGGGTGTATCAATTCGATGTCAACTCCTGCGGTCCGGTAACCCTGGATATTGGTCAACAGACAGTGATTGAACATACAGGGGTATTTCATCAGCAACAGGCTCATCGTCAGGGAGAAGCAGTACTGGATAAGGGTTGGCATCCTATCGGGCTCATTGTAAGCGACCCCTTGTTCTGGAACATCAACAGTCTGGAGCCGATGCCTTTGGAAGTAAAATTCAAGGTTGACGGTGGCAATTATACAATGATCGAAAACGCTGATCTTAAATATGTCGCCGACAACAAGATCGTTTCAAAACCGCAACCCGAAATCAAATGGCTGGATGCTTTGCAGCGCCTGCCACAAATGGAAGCAGGGTTTGACCTGACGTACTTTGACCAGACTGGGAAACGCAGGGATCCGGATTTTCTCGATATCGATGGAATGAAACCCTATCGTAATGAGCGGGTTAGTATGATGGAATCGTCAGAAAGCCGAAACACCGTTCGCATGTACTCAGGATATTTTTATGCCCCAATTTCAGGGATCTATATTTTCCGGACTTTAGGCCGTGCAGGGGAGAGTGCAGGTCTGGGAGCCAGGCAAGCCAGTTGCCAGAATCAAATCAGGATCGGAGACGAAATTGTGGTGCAACGGGGTGTTTATGGTCGCAATCCATCCGGAGAAATTGGCCTGAAAGAAGGATGGCATCCTGTCTCCCTGCGTTTTGGCCCAAGTGAAACAACCTGCAATGTTCAACTCCCGGATGGACAGATGGTTCAAATGAACGGCAACAACATTTTCCGGAACAAGGTCACGGAGGTTGCCGGGGAGGTTAAGACGGATCTACAGTCTGGTTTATTGGGTGAGGTGACCTTCGATCAATGGGATGGCAAAACTGCCTATTATCCGGTTCAATCCAAATTTCAGATTTGGATCAACCCAAGCGGCAAAATTAACGGCGGCCCCTATGGAAAAGCAATCGAAGTGCGAACCGGAGAGTCAAAACTGGTGACGGCGGTCGATGTAAATGTATCCAGAGGCGCCTCCAAGCCCGGGCTGAAACTTCACCATCTGAGTATGTGCGACAATGCCCTCTCTGTTGCAATGTGGTTTAAAACGAGTGAAAAATCAGGCAAGTTATTCGGTAAAGATGGCTACAACGCCTTCGGGAAAGGTTATAAAACCATCTCGTGCAGTGTTGATAATGGCAGGCTTTTGGCCAATCCCGGCCACTTGACAGGTGGGATTGTGATACCGGATAAATGGCAATTTGTTGTCGTTACAGCAAGTGAGAGCCAAATGTGCCTTTACCTGGATGGGGTTAGATTTGCCACTGGACCCGGTACAAAAGAGATAACGACCGATGCCCTGGATTTCTTCCTGGGGCACAATGCCACTTTTGCAAAACTGAAGTTATACAACAGACCTTTAGCCGATCAGGAAGTAAAACAGCTGTATAATTCCGAAAATAAATGAACAAAAAAGTCACAACTGCCAACTGCAAAAACGATCCGGCAAAAAAAACCAAATGGATCTTTACATTGGCAGTGATCGCGATAGTTGTGTTTTTGGGTTTTTTAGATGGATCGGGGCAGGAAAATTCCTTGAAAGCCAGAGGTATTGGCTATTTCAAGACGCTGGGCACGCAACCGGAGACCATTGTTTTCAAGGAAAACGGAGTAAATAAGCTCAGATTGTTGGTGATGCAACCTTCCCGTGAGGGGAAAATGGGAAAATTGCCGGCCATGGTTTGGATTCATGGAGGAGCCTGGGTGGCCGGATCGCCGGATGGATTTATTCCCCACTTGCGATGGTCGGCAGCGCATGGAACGGTGGGCATCGCCATGCAATATCGTCTAGTTGCCAAACCTGAGAGCAGGACAGACCCAGCGAACATGAACACCGTTGAAGATTGTCTGAGCGATTGTGCCGATGCGATAAAATACATCAGGGAACATTCCGAAGAATTGGGGATAGATCCACAAAAAATAATCGTGATCGGGGATTCCGCCGGCGGTCATCTGGCACTATGCCTGGGAACTATGAACTTGCCTTCTGTTGCCAGAGCCAATGTTGTGATTAACTGCAATGGCATTTCAGACATGACGCTTGAAAAGTGGATCAAATATATATCTCCCGGGGAGGATCGGTTCAAACGGGCAAAGAAGCTATCTCCGGTTAATTTGCTTGATTCAAAAGATGCCCCCATCCTGACTTTGAATGGGGGAAAAGATCAGGTAGTGACCCCGAACGAAGCAGAAGCCTTCTTTCATGCCTGCAAGGAAGCCAAAATTGATAGCGAATACATGCTATTTCCGGATATGCGTCATGCTTTTATCGTGACTGGTTACACCGCCACTGAAGAGCAAACAGACCGGGCCTTGACCTCAATGGTTGCATTCCTTGTGAAACGGAATTTTTTACCTGCACAATGATGGTGCTGCATTTTTTGATTTAAGAATAGAAATATGCTCAAAATTATCTCAGTTTTCATCTTACTGTCGATTGTATTTTGTCGATATCTGTCGGGGCAAACCAATGTGTCAGACTGGCTGGCAAAATCAAATGGCTCCATCTCTGCCCGGCTGAACCAATACAACAAGGCGCAGTACAACCTGTTGATCAACCAGAAAAAATTAGGTCTCAACCAGGGCAGACAGGAACTGACATTCCTGCAATCGGACTGGGAAATAAGTGCCGGCATGGCATTCGTCCCAGGAAAGCCTGATGCCGCAGACTTCACGGTCAAGTTTAAATGCACCGGTGGTTATGCGGATGCAGCCAGCGTTTCCGTCGATCTTGATTTCAGCAACTGGAGCGAAAAGAACTATGTGTTGTTTCCTGCAGCTGTATACAACGGAAACCGCTACCAGTGGCGCAGGCTGAGATACTCCCCAAAACTGCATGATATCAAGGATATAGGCGCCGATAAGCCGATTGTCCTGAACGATGTCCCCAAATTGAGTGAAAATGGTGGCGTTTCCAGGATCCAGGAACGCAGCGGAAGCATGAGCACTCCATCCATCGGATTCAGGGAAGACGGTTCAAAAAGAGGCGTTTGGCTGCTGTGCCCGCAAGGCAACAACCTGGGTGATTACGGGATGGACATTGCCGAAAACCGCGACAGGTCAAGTGCAACAATCTCAATCACTTCTCCGGTTGTTCGGGAACAATACTTGTACAAAATGTGTGATGCCAGGTTCCCCAGTTGGGATATTCCCAAAGACTTCAAGTCGGGGGATGAGGCAACCATCACTTTTCGGCTTTACGCTTTTGACGCTCCTGAGACGCAATCGATTTTCAATCAGTTTGCTGATATCCGAAAAGATATCCCTACAGACCATTCGCTTGTCAATTCTCTTCCTTATTCTGAATGTATGAAGACCCTTGAAAAAAAATTCAATGAAAAGAATTTTGTCCCCCAATTCGGGTATTACTCGGTTGGCATGAGGGAAAACTACCTTCAGGACTGGCAAATCGGGTGGACAGGCGGCATGATCTCGACCTATCCGCTGCTTTTCGCAGGTGACCGGCAAACGAAAGAAAATGTCCTCCGGAACTTCGACTGGCTTTTCCCCAATGGCATCAGTCCTTCGGGCTTTTACTGGGATGCTGGACAGAAAGGTGCCGAGTGGATTGGGGGAGATATCCGCAACCAGCACACCAAAAACTGGCACCTGATCCGAAAGAGCGGTGATGCTGTCTGGTATATCGTCAAACAGTTTATGCTGATGGAAAAGTTGAATATCGTTGTCAAACCATCCTGGAAAGAGGGAAATCAGCGTGTTTGCAATGCGATTGTCAACCTTTGGAGAAAAAATCATCAGCTTGGACAATTTGTTGACTCACAAACGGGTGAAATCATTGTCGGCGGCTCGTCGTGCGGGGCAATCATTCCTGCTGCACTGGCGCTCGCATCGCAATATTACAATAAACCCGAATACCTTGAAACTGCCAAAGAAATTGGGGCGTATTTCAATGAGAATTTCACAAAAAAAGGTATTTCATGCGGTGGACCGGGAGATGCCCTGCAGAATTTTGATTCCGAATCAGCATACGCACTGGTTGAATCCTACGTTTCCATTTACGAAGCAACCAGGGATAAGAAATGGCTGCAAAATGCCGAAAATGCCGCCAAACAATTTGCAACCTGGGTCGTTTCTTACAAATTTCAGTATCCTGAGACTACTGCATTTTTCAAAGCCAACATTCATACCACAGGAGGTGTCTATGCCAACATCCAGAACAAACATTCGGCTCCGGGAATATGCACTGGTTCAGGCATTGGCCTTTTGAAACTCTATCGTTACACAGGGAATCGATTTTACATTGAGCTGTTGAGGGACATCGCGCACAACATCACCCAATACCTTTCTCACACCCTCAAGCCAATGGGCAATACGCCTTTTGGATATGTCAGCGAGCGGGTCAACATGACTGACTGGGAAGGTCCGGAATCGATAGGCTATATTCTGCCCATCAGCACCTGGGCAGAAACATCGCTGATGCTGACCACCATTGAAATTCCCGGTTTGTATGTCAATCCTGACAAGAGTTATTTCGTGGCTTTTGACAATATGGAGGTGAAAGTAATTTCAGATACCAAAAGGGCATTTGTCCTGCAATTGAAAAATCCGACACCTGTTGAAGCAATTGTTTCCGTGCAGGAAGAAAACCACGGTTCAGTATCAGAGCTATTGGGAGAAAATTCATTGATGAACCTTAAAAAAATCCTAATTAAACCGGGAGAAACGAAGAAAATGGCTTTTAAAAAATGAACCATCAACAAGAGAACTGACAAGTTTCGAAACCTGTCAGTTCTTTGGAAGTCAAATTGCAACATTCAGCCATGTTTATAGCACATTTCCTTCCAGTTCCTTTGATTCGATAAAGATAAATTTGTAAACATGCACATCGGCAATAAATTCAATTCCAAACGGATATCAATAACCAGTCAACCATTATCATGAAAAGAAAAATCTTCCTGCTCATCTGCATCCACACATGTGTGCTTTTCAATACGCGGGCTAATTCTCCGGATTCTTTGGCACGAAAAGTAGCGGGTAATATCCTGTATCGTACCGGCTATTTTCTTTACGAAGGTGGTAAGGGGCTTCATTATGCCGAAGTATTTGCTGCGGTGGCATCTTTGAAAACAGCGGAGAGTTTGAATGATAAGGCATTGCAGGATTCGATTATCAGCCGCTACAGTGAACTTACAGCCCAGGATAGTAAACTGATATCACAACGTCCACACGTGGACCACAATGTCCAGGGTGTTTTACCACTGGCAATCTGGCAACTTACCGGCAAAGAGGAGTTCAGGAGACTCGGATTGAAGTATGCCGACAGCCAGTATGCTGAAACTGATCCTCAAGGGATGACGACCCAGGCACGCTGGTGGGCTGATGATATGTATATGATTGGAATATTGCAGCTTACGGCGTATCGTGTAACCAAAGAGCAGAAATACCTTGACCGTGCCACCCGTATGGTTGCCGCTTATCTGCCTAAGCTTCAGCAACCGAATGGTCTGTTTCTGCATGGGCCCAGCGCCCCATTTTACTGGTGCCGCGGCAATGGTTGGGTTGCCGCTATTTTAGGCGAAATTTTAACTGACCTTCCTTCTTCCGATCCCAATTATCAGTTAATTCTGAACGGCTACAAACGAATGATGGATGCACTGGTGAAATATCAGAGCGACAATGGTATGTGGAGGCAATTGATCGATTATCCCTATAGTTGGGCCGAATCATCCGGTACTGCCATGTTCGCTTTTTCGATGACAAGGGGAATTGACTTGGGATTGCTTAACAATAAAAAATACAAAAAGGCTGCCCAAAAGGCATATGAAGCAATTGTCGCACACGTGAACAGGGCAGGTGAGATTCGCGAGGTTTGCGTAGGGACAAACAAAATGCCAGATCGCGAATTTTATCTTGAACGTCCGAGGGTTGTAGGCGATTTTCATGGTCAGGCTCCCCTTTTGTGGCTTCTCAATGAACGGATGACTCAACCTAAGTTAAAATAAACCGGAAATCTAATTTACAAGGAACTAAAATGAACACACAAAGCATCGCTAAACGCCATAAATTAAAGGTTATACTGTTTATCTCCTATGTATTTTTAATATTATTGATTATCTTTCTGCTTTATCTGTTTTTGTAAATTGTTTCATTTTTTGATTTAGCTTGCGACAGCAAAATCAAAAGCTGGTCGTTATTCGGCAGTAGAGATTCTATTCAGATGATGAAATATTGGTTATCAGCAATCGGGTTCCTTTTAATGACACTTATTTCTTCTGAAGTAGGTGCACAGAAGGATTTCGGTTTGATAACAAGCAATGAGCCTGCTATTAATGCAGATTTACTTTTCGAGAGGTACGGCAGCAAGGACAATATGCCGGATAACCGAATCCGTTCAATCTTTCAGGATAAACTGGGATTTCTATGGATAGGCACGATGAACGGAATTTGCAGGTACGACGGCTACAGTTTCAGGAAATTTGTCGGGTCAAATGATCCTGACAAGCGATCGGGAAGTTGGACTTCAGATATTTGTGAAGATTCTTTGCAGAACATCTGGTTTGCTACAACTGACGGGCTAAACGTTTTTAACAGAGTCAGTGAAGAAGTGGTCCATTATGCCAACGAACCACAAAATTCAACTTCCATTGTGGACAATGATGTCAAGACTTTATTCTGCGACAAGTACAAGAATCTTTGGATTGGAACGGCAAAAGGATTAGCGATGTATGATGGCAGGAATAAGAGCTTCATCCGCTTCAACGACTATCCACTGAATACCAGGGTGAACAAAATTATCGGCTCCTATGATGATACTATCTGGATTGCCTGCTATGATGGAGTAGTTCATTTCAACGTAAAGACCCTGAAGTATGATTTTCATCAAAGAGTGGTTAAGGCTAGTCCTTATGGCGACCGCATCTGGTCGATCCTGGAAGTCGACAGAAATCTATTGATCGGAACAGGGGGGGAGGGATTACTGCAGTTAAGATACAATGAAGCTACGGGGAGTTATTCGGATTTTGAATCGATAAGCAGTAAAATAAACACACCGGAGCAGTTAACTGAATTCGAGATATATGATATTTGCAGGTCAAAGGCTGGTGATATCTGGTTGGGTACCGGGCGTGGACTGGCCAAAATTCAACATCTGGGGTCTCCTGAAATGAAGGTCTCATTGTACAAAAACAATCCAACCAATGAATTAAGTTTGTGCAACAACCGCGTTTACCGCGTTTACATTGATCGGACCGACGTATTGTGGTGTGGCACTGAAGTGGGATTGAGCAAACTCGATCTGGCCCTGCTGCCGTTTAAGTTCTATTCATTCGTAGGGCAGAATGCAAAGGATCCTGTGCGTGCCATTTGTACCTCTGATAAGGGTGAAATTTGGGTTGGCACGGCAGACAAGGGTCTCTACGAATACAATCCGGTCAAGGGCAAAACAAATTCGTATCATTTCCCAAATTTACCTGCTTCATTTTACTCGATTCGTTCAATCATTAAATGGCAGGGGAAAATGTGGATAGGCACTTTGGGTGGAGCTTTTTCCGTAAATCCTTCTGACGGGAATCCCAATTTTAAGCAAGAACTTGAAGGGACTGCCGTTTTCGCCTTTCTGTCGGATTCAAAGAACAACCTTTGGATTGGGACCAATCATGGACTTTACAAACAAAGTCCTTCAGGCGAAAGAACTTTATTTACAAACCGTCCTGAATATAAGAATAGTATCAGTTCCAATTTTATCCGCTCGATATATGAAGATCATTCAGGCAGAATCTGGATTGGCTTCGATAACAAAGGAGTTAACTATTTTGATCCGTCTTCAGGGAAATTTTTCACCATTCAAAATGCCAGCGATGGAAAGAAAATTGACGGATCAATCGTCCTTTCCATTATCGAATATCCCGAAAATGCGATTTGGGTTGGATCAGAAATTGCTTTAAACAAGGTAATTTTCAAGAGTGGGGCTAAAAAGATGCCGGAATTTGAAATCAAAAATTACTACGAGGAAAACGGTCTCGTTGACAGTGCCATCAATGGTATCTTGCGTGATGACAATGGCAATTTATGGCTGAGTACCATCAAAGGTTTGGTGCGGTTCAACATCAAAAATGAAACATTTGAGAATTTTCTTCCAACCCTCAGGTTCAACCAGGGTTCTTTTTATCGAGACCATAACCGGCAACTTTATTTTGGCGGAGCGGAAGGATTTGTTTCCTTTAATCCTGATGAGATCAATAATAACCCCTTCCTGCCACAGACGGTAATTAGCGACCTCCGTCTCTTTAATCAGCCTGTAAAAATCAGCGAAAAGTACAACGGGGATGTTATCCTGGAGCAAACAATCGCTCAAACGAGTCAGATTACCTTGAACTATAAGAACAATGTATTCACCCTGGGTTTTGCAGCCATGCATTTTTCCAATCCCGAGAAAAATCAGTACGCCTACAGAATGGTCGGGTTTGATGATAAGTGGATCAGGACTGATGCGAAAAACAGGTTTGCAACCTATACCAATCTGAATTCAGGCGATTACATTTTTCAAGTTAAATCAGCCAACAATTCGGGCGTCTGGAACGAAAATGCTGCAACAATTCATATAACAGTCTTGCCTCCTCCATGGAAAACCTGGTATGCCATTTTGGGATACATTTTGGCGTTCAATCTGTTACTTTTTATATTTATCAGGTATGCTTCCATACAGAACAAACAGAGAAACCAGATCCGGTTCGATCAACTGGAAAAGGAAAGGATGAATAGCCTTTACCAGATGAAGATGAGGTTCTTCACTGATGTTTCCCATGAATTCAGGACACCACTTTCTTTAATCATCGGGCCAACAGATGACATACTGAACGAACCTTCCATCTCTGATCAGGTAAAGACAAAAGTTGTCATGATTCAGCGCAATTGCAAGCGGTTGTTGAATCTGGTTGATGAGTTGATGACTTTCAGGAAAATTGATCTGGGAATTATCGACCTCAAAGTGTCCAATTCAGACTTCATAGGTTTGATTACCGATATTGTTCTGGCATTTAAGCCTCTGGCAGAAAAGAAGGATGTAAGCCTTGGAATTATAGCTCCGGAGATGATAGAAAATGTCTGGTTCGATCCCCGAAAGATGGAGAAAATCATGAATAATTTGATATCGAATGCTTTAAAAAACTCTTCGGAAAATGGAAGTATCGTCATAAATATTGAACAGGTAAGTGAACCTGCTCCTGATGGAAGTTCTTCCGTGCCCCAGGAATATGTAAGCATCAAGGTTGAAGATAGCGGGAAAGGAATTGATCCTGAAGATTTACCTTCCATGTTCGATCGGTTTTTCCAGACAAAAACAAGCAAAAGTGGCACAGGTGTCGGTTTATCTTTAACCAAAAGCCTGGTAGAATTGCACAAAGGGTATATCTCTGTCTCCAGCACACCCGGGATCCATACCTGTTTCAAGGTTTTGATCCCATTGGGGAAAGATCATTTCAATCAAAACCAAATCGTGGATGAATCCGGATTTTCAAAGCCTTTCATCCTGCAGACCGATACAACAATTTATGCTGAAGACCATGTGATGAAACCTGGTCAGGATTCATTCGTGGAGCTGTCAGAAAAACCGACTCTGCTCATTGTGGAAGATAATCTGGAACTGAGGGAATACATTGCCGTGCTTTTTGCTGACAGTCACAGGGTTCTTGAGTCCGGCAATGGAGTGGAAGCCATGCAGACAATCTCGGCCGATCAGCCCGACATAGTGATTAGCGATGTAATGATGCCCGAGATGGATGGCATTGAATTGTGCCAAAAGATAAAAACTGCCGTAGAGACTTGTCATATTCCGGTTATCCTGCTTACTGCCAAAACAGCCTTGGAAAACATCATGGAAGGGGTTGAAGTTGGGGCAGATCTGTACATCCCAAAACCATTCCAGCCGGAATTGCTTAAACTTCAGGTAGATAATCTGATATTGTCCAGGAAAAGGATCATCCAAAAATTCCAGACAGGAGAAATTGCCACATTTAAGGACATCACCAAAAATCCGCTGGATGAGATTTTTATGGCCAAGGTGGTTGGATGGATCATGAAAAATCTTGACAACGATGAGTTTAGCGTTGAAGAATTGGGCCAGGATATTGGCATGAGCAGAAGCAATCTTTTTCGAAAAATTAAAGCGATAACTGGTCAGACACCAATTGAGTTCATCTATTTTGTAAGGCTGAAACGATCGATGGAATTGTTGCTCGAACGGAAATTGAATGTTTCAGAGATCGCGTATGAGGTTGGATTTAAGAACCCTTCTTCATTCAGCAAGTCATTCAAGAAGCAATTCGGCAAATCGCCTTCACAATTGTTGAATGAGCTGATTAGAAGTCAAAGCTGATATCAAAAGTAATTTTAGCAGTATCAAAATTTGATCCGGTTTTTGAATAAACTGGAAAACAATCAAATGAACAAAAATACCAACTCAAGGAAAATTGAAACAAAAAACGGTAACTGTGAAAAAGATAAAAACCAGGGTAATGTTGATGCTTTTAGGTTTTATGACGCTGACAGTGAAGGCTCAAACCAAAGGTTCCTTCGAGCAGTTTTGGGCAGATGCACAAAAAGCAAATAAAGCAGAAAAATCAGAGGAATCACTAAATCGTATAAAATGGTGGAGGGATGCGCGTTTTGGCATGTTTATTCACTGGGATCCATCCAGTGTTGTGGCAAGTGAAATCAGCTGGAGCAAGCAATTCTATGAGGATAACGGTGAAAACCAGCTGGACAATCCCCGCCCGAGCCCTGATCTTTACAATGTCAAGGAACACCGTTTCTGGCTCAATTGGTTCAAACCACCGGTTCCCCGGAAGGTGTATGACAATCTTTACAAGTCCTTTTACCCAGGCATGTTCAATGCGGATACAATCGTGGGAATTGCCAAAAGAGCGGGGATGAAGTACATTGTCCAGATCACCAAGCACCACAATGGTTTCAGCATGTGGGATTCCAAATTTACGGATTATGATATGATGGCCACCCCGTTCAAACGCGATATTATCTCAGAAATGGCCAAAGCTTGTGAGCGTGCCGGAATGAAGTATGGTATTTATTATTCTCAGCGCGACTGGCACCACCCGGATTATGGACCTGAAAGGATGGCCAAATACAATGAGTTCATGTACAACCAAATCAAGGAATTAATCACCAAAAACCCAAATATTTCACTGATCTTCTTCGATTGTGAAAAATATTATCCCTGGCAGATGTGGAACGGTCAGGAATTGTTCAAAATGATCCATAAACTTCGTCCGGATATCATCATTAACGACCGTTGTGGCGTCCCGGGTGATTATTTTACTCCTGAGCAAAAGATCGGAGGATTTAACAATACCCGAAATTGGGAATCATGTATGACCCTCACCGGTTTCTGGTCGTGGCACGGATTTCAAACACCTGTCATACCCTATGAAACCTGTTTGAAATATTTGATTTCCTGCGCAGGCGGTGACGGGAACCTGCTGATGAACGTCGGACCAATGCCCACGGGAGAAATTGATCCAAGGGAAGCTGATCGCATCTTGAAAGTTGGAAAATGGTTGCAGAAAAATGGGGAGTGTATTTATGGAACTCATGGAGGACCTTTTATGCCTGATTCGACAATTGTCAGTACCTACAAAGACAATCAGATCTTTTTGTTTGCAATAAACCCGAAAAAAGAAATATTGGAATTACCTGGTTTAAAGGGGAGTATACTGAAGGCGGAGACACTTTTAGGTTCTGAAATTAAGTATGTCCAATCCAAAGATCAAATCTCAGTCATTTTACCAAAAAAACTACAGGAAGATATTGTGACGGTTATTAAATTGACCTTAGAAAAAAATGTAAGTGAAGATCAGATCCCTGTAAAAAGATAAAAATTGGTTTTTCGGATAATTTTTTTCATTATCGTGCTGGCGAGTTGGAATTAGATTCCCTGATTGCCCTTTGAGAATGCCGTAACAAATCATTCCAGTCATAAACTTGTATGAAGAATTCTTTCCGATGATTCCCTGACTACCAGAACCGTTGGCAGAACAATGGACTCCACAAAGGACGGATCATCTATTTTTTTGAAGAAGAGTTCGGCAGCCCTAATTCCTATTTCATGGGTCGGATGAGTGATGGTAGTGAGTTCGGGCGAAGAAAATGTGGCATGAAATTCGTCCGCAAAACCAACGAGTCCAACCTCTTCCGGTATTTTAATTCCACGTTTTTTGAGTTCTTTCATCACTGTAAAGATCACCATGTCATTGATCCCGAAAAAAGCATCCGGTGGACGAGGAAGTGCCATAAGTTCCTCAATAATTTGAATGGTTTCTTCCGTCTCCATATTTCCAGACCGCAATAATTCGGGGTTGAATTTCAAACCGTTGTTTTTTAGGCCAGCCAGATAGCCTTCAATTCTGCTGCTTGAAATGCTGAGATGCGATGGTCCTGAAATAAATGCGATTCGTTCGTATCCATTCTGACTGAGATGGCAGATGATTTGATTGACTGCCTCCTTGTTGTCAACCACAACACAAGGTACCAATTGAGAAAGACATACCCGATCGAAAAACACAAGTGGAATTTCATTTTCAACCAATTGGAGAAAATGGTCAAAGCGGTTGGTTTCTTTGCTAAGGCATACTATCATGCCGTCGACCCTGGCTTTCAAAAGATTGGCTACAGATTCGATCTCCTTCTCCAAATTTTCATAGGAAGAGGCGAGCAATATAAAATAACCACGTCTTTTGGCATATTCCTCAATTCCTGAAATGATGGAAGAGTAAAAGTGGGTGACCAGATCAGGAACAATCACCCCAATCATTCTGGTTTCCTGCTTGAGCAAACCCATGGCAAGGGGATTTGGAATATAATTTCTTGCCACAGCAAGCTCCTGGACCTTCCTGGTAAGTTCCGGACTGATATCCGGATGGTTCTTCAGGGCCCTCGATACTGTGGAAATCGAGATTTTGAGCTCGTTGGCAAGATCTTTTAACGAAAGATGCCTTTTGGCCATTGCAGATATAAAATAGATCGGTTGAAATTACAAAAACTAATGTATTGACAAATAGCCGGATCTTGCTTTTTTGCTTATTTTTTTCCTCTCTTGGCAATCAATTTGGTACCGGGTTTAATTTCATCTGTGGCGACGGAGAGCAGTATGTCTCCCTCTTGTATTGCCCCAAAAATTTCAATTTTGTCATTTTGGTTGAAGCCTGTTTTTACATCCACCCAAGTCGCTGCTCCATCTTTTAAACCAATCACAAATTTCTTCTCCAGATTGGTTGCAATGGCGGCCGCGGGGACTAAAATTGAGTGTTCTACCCGCCCCAAATGAATCGTTGCATTGGCAAACATGCCAGATTTAAGAACTCTCCTACTATTTTGAACCTCAAATTCCCAGGTTTCCGTCCGGTTGGAAAGATTAATTGAACCTGATTTGCGGGAAAAGGTTCCTACAAAGGTTTTTCCAGGAAGTGCGTCTACTGTAAATTCCACAACAGAAGTATCTGAAATAGATGAGGTATATACCTCCGGAACCTGAATGCGCAGGCGCAGCACACTTGCATTTTCGATCAGGAACAATGGTTTGGATGCGTTCGAACTGATCAAAGTTCCCCTGTCAGCATTTCGTTGTGTGACAATACCATCGAAAGGAGATCGGATGACAAGATAATCGTTGACCTGGCCACTGGCAATAAGCTTTGATTTGGCTGCTTCATCGGCGGAGCTGTCGGCAAGCATTTGATTCCTTGTACTTTCCAATTCTGCGGCTGAGATGGTCCCGGCTACCAGAGATGCATTCAGGACCCTTCTGTATTGATCTGTACTTGTGAGTTTCCTGGAATAGGCAGATTTTACTTCTGCCAAGGCCTGGGCACTTGCCGAAGTCAGTTCAGGAGCATCAAGGAGCGCCAATATCTCACCTTTGCTTACCACATCTCCAATGTCTACCTTCAGTTCCCTGATATGGCCTGAAACTTTTGCATATATTTCGGCTTTTTCAAGAGGGGTAAGTTCAGCGGGAAAAGTTAGTTTCTTTGTAAAAGGAGTTCTTTTTAACGTAAATACAGCTACCGAATCAAGAGCAGCGTTCTTGGTCTCCTTGTTCTTCACGGCTTGTGTGCAACTCAGTAAGAAAGTGCTTGCACCAAGTATCAAAGTGAGGATTCTGACAATGTCCTTCATAAAATAACTATTAGATATTGATTGTTAATTGATAGGCTCGTAATATCTGCTGTTTTTATCATCCGGGTCAAAAGATAGATCCAGGTACTTTTTTGTACTTGAAGCGTAAGAATAGATCAAAGGAAGGAAGATCAGGGTACTGACAGCAGAAAACAGCAGACCTCCAATGACGGCAATGCCCAGGGGTGCCATTTGGTTTCCGGCGCTACCCATTCCAAGTGCCATTGGTATCATACCGGCGATCATGGCAAAAGTGGTCATCAGGATTGGACGCAAACGGTTGGTAGCCCCCTGCAGATAGGCGAGCGGATTGTTCAGCATATGGTATTTCTGGGCATTGGTGATGAAAAGGATGGCATTCGAAACAGCTACACCAACTGCCATGATGATCCCCATGTAGGATTGTATGTTTAGGGTCTGTCCGGTTATGAACAGTAAGGAGAAGGATCCCAAGATTACTATTGGTACAATCGATAGTGTTACAAGCGATAACCTGAAGGATTGAAAACTAATTGCAAGCAACAGGAATATAACTACAACGGCGATGAGCAAACCGTTTTGAAGCTCGTTCAATGTTTGATCCAAAAGTTCTGCCTGACCCCGAACATTGATTTTCATCCCTTTCGGTAGTTCTCCCAATGATCCAATGGTTTCATTTACTTTTTTCAATGCTGTACCCAAATCCTGCTTGTAGATATTTGCGGTCAGGGTAATAAAACGTTGTTGATTGATCCTGTCGTACTCCCCAATGGTGGTTGTTTTTTTCCAATTTGCTACATCCCTCAGATAAACAGGATTGGTCACAGTTCCAGCCACGGGAATCATTTCAAGCTCTTCCGGTGAATTCATTTTGTATTGTGGATATTCAACCTGAACCTGGTAAGCAGTCCCGGATGTCTTATCCAGCCAGTAATTGGGTTGTGTGAACCGGCTCGAGGAGGTTGCTGCGACCAACGATTTGCTGATCTGATCCACGGTAAGTCCAAACTGGCCAGCTTTAACCCTGTCAATATCTATTTTGATGGAAGGATAATCGAGTGGTGTAGCAATCGATACGTCCCGGAGGTACGCAATGGTGTGCAGTTTTTGATTCAGTTTTTCAGCGATTGCTCTGGATTGAAATAGATTCTTGCCCAAAATTGCAATTTCGATAGGGTTGTTTGACCCCATACTTAAGACCTGTTCCGTGATGTCGCCGGGCTCGAAAGAGATATTTACTCCTGGCATCTTACTCGCAACAACGCGTCTCAGTTTTTCCTTGAACGCTTCAATCGCAATGCCTGCATCCTTTTTCAGATTAACTTTGATAACGGCTTCATTCGGACCACTTGTCCAAAGATGAATCAAGCCAACAGGATAACTGGATGGCTGAGTCCCTACAAATGCGGAGCTTATCTCGACATTCCCATGGGTAAGGCTATCGGTGAGCAGCAGGATTTTCTGCGTCGCCTCTTCCGTGCGTTCCAGCCGGGTCCCTGTTGGCATTCGAAGCCGAAGTTGGGCCTGTCCGGCATCAACCTTCGGAAAGATGTCTGTACCGTTGATTTTGAACAATAAACCAATGAGCACGAAGGTGATCAAAAGAACCACGACGGCATATTGCTGGAATTTCTCAGCAAACCGATTGATCCAGTCTTTGTAAGCACTTTTAAACTTCTCAAAATTAGAATTGCCAAGAGGTTTCTGATTCTCTTTCAGAATCCAGTTGGCAGCAACCGGTACAAAGGTCTGAGACAAGACAAAAGAGGAGATCATGGCCAGGCCAACAGCAAGCGACATCGGATAAAACATGGAAGCAGGAACTCCCGACATGAAAAATGAAGGAACGAAAACTGCCAGGATACAGAGCAAAATCAGCAATTTTGGGAAAGCAATTTCAAGCGATGCATCCAGTATTGCCCTTTGCTTCTTTTTGCCAAGTTCAATGTGATGGTGGATATTTTCAATGGTGACTGTTGCCTCGTCAACAAGAATTCCTATGGCAAGGGCAAGTCCCCCCAGCGTCATGATGTTGATGGTCTGACCGAAGGCATTTAGAAATATTAGGGAAGACAGAATGGACAAAGGAATAGTAAGTACGACTATCAAGGAACTTCTACGGTCCTTTAAGAACAATAAAACCATCAAACCCGTAAGCAGGGCACCCAGAAATCCTTCGAAAATTAGGTTTTTCAGGGCATTCATAACATATCCAGATTGGTCAAATTCATACGAAACCTTGATGTCATCGGGGACAGCGGCCTGCATGTCGGGCAATGCTGCCTTAACCCTGTTGACAACATCCCATGTTGAGGCGGTGGATCGCTTCGTAACCGGAATATAGACCGATCGTTTCCCGTTGATAAGCGCATAACTGGTGGTAACATCGGCTCCCATCGTAACTTCGGCAACATCTCTTACATAGACGGATACGCCATCTGCCTGTCTAATCGTGACATTTTCCAATTCCCTGATGTTTTCGACTACCGAATTCTGGTTGGTGATCATGGTCTCATCACCGACCCTTATATTACCAGCTGGTGATATAACATTGGCTCTGGCCAGTGACTGAACGATCTCATCTGCCGACAGATGGTAATCCCTCACTTTTTCTGGATTCACCTTGATAAGGATAGTTTTTTGATTTCCGCCAAAGGGTGGTGGAGCCGATACTCCTGGTAAGGTAGAAAACATAGGCCTAACTTTGAAAAGTGCAAGATCCTGAATCTCTCCCAGTGTTTTCGTTTCCGAAGTAAAAACGAGCTGACCTACCGCAATACTTCCTGCGTCGAATCGGGTTATGAACGGCGGAACAGTCCCTGGAGGCATAAATGCCTTCGACCGGTTGACATAACCTACAACCTCGCCCATGGCCTGGCTCATGTCGGATCCTTCATTGAATACAATCTTGACAATTGCCGCTCCCTGAATTGATTTTGATTCTACGAATTTAACCCCGGTAACGTACAACAGGTGATATTCATAATAGGAAGTCACAAATCCCTCCATTTGTTCCGGAGACAAGCCACCATAAGGTTGAGCAATGTAGATGGTAGGCAAACCCATCTTTGGAAAGATATCTATCTTCATGGTCCGGAGGGCCATCGCCGAAAAGAACAAAATGGCAACAACAGAAACGATGACAGTTATTGGCTTTTGCAGCGCTCCTTTAATGATGTTCATGTTATTTTACTTGATTGAGAAATAGGTTGGTATCTCCTTTTAAGGATGCCACGTTGAGCAAGGCTTTCCAGGCGTTGATGTACGCGGTTTTATTTTCGGCTTCCGCCTTTAACAGGGAATATTGTGCCTGAATAAAATCAGCGTAATTCGCCAATCCGGATCGGTATCTGGATTCCATTGCCTTGCAGGAGATCTCTGAATACTCGTGTAGAACGGGATTTTCCTTGGCGGTGCTGATTGCAAAGTTAAAAGTAGTCTCTGCCAACTCTAATTCTTTTTGCAATTGTAAAGCGACATCCTGCAACTTTTCTTCATTCGATTTGATCAAAAGCTTTTGTTGCTGAACCTGTGGACTGATGTGTGCAAATTGTAAAATTGGCACACTCAACTGAATACCAAGACCGTAGTTGAAACGTTGAAATGCCAGACCATTTGCCGAATTGATGGTTCCATCGTATCGAATGCCAGAACCCCTGGCATAGGTTGTTCCCCACAGACCCAATGTTGGAAGCATGGTCCTGCTGAGGATTCTGCTCCTTGCCTTGTTTAATTCGATGTTGGAATTGTAAAGTGACAACAATGGATTTTTGATTGAATCACTGGAAGTAAGTGCCAAAATGGAAGGTAATCTTAGGAAATAGCTGCTGTCTGCCACCTCAACCTTGTTAGGTGATGCTGTTAACTGAGACAAGTTAATCTGGGTTTGTTGCCTGTGTTTTCGAACATCCAGCAGTTCAATCTTTGCCCTTGAGATTTCTGCCTTAAACATCGAGGTATCGAGTCCGGGTTTTATACCACTCATTACCAAAGATTTGATCGCAATGTAGTTGGTTTCGGTCCGCAACTTGTTCTTTTCAAAAACTTTCACCAGCTCATTGGCAACCAGAGCATCCAGGTATGCGTTAATCACCCTGACTTCATGCTGGAAGAGTTCATTTCGGCCATCTGCAGTTGTATATTGCAATCCGGCTTTTGAAAAATCAACCTGCGCCGACCGTTGTCCGAAGGTGATAGGTTGCCAGTTGAGAAGCAAGCCAGCACTACTGCCAAAAACTCCTTCGTAATTGTTGTTTGTTGAAGGTGGTCCGCTGATGGGCACCAACTGTGAAGTGGAAGCCATTCCTATGATGTTGTTGTAGGTTGCAAAACCTGCCTGATAGGAAGCATCCAAAGTAGGAACCAACGAGCTTCGGCTTGCATCGATCCCTTTCTCGGCAGCTTGCACCTGGTAGGCTTTCGACTTCAGTAGTGGATAGTTATCGACGGCTTGCTTTAACAACAATCGCAGTGTCAAAGGAGCCGGGTCTTCCTGTGCCGAAAGAAATGAAAATGTTAAAATCAGCACAATTAATGAGAGAATTCTTGAGATAATCCGAACCATACCACTCGTAGTTTTATAAACATCCTTTACAATACCTTATTTACGATAAGAAGGTCTTATTTATACCAATTTTTAGACTTGATGGTTTCGAAAGAAGGACATTTTGAATCGTCAGGACCGCTGAGATGACCCTGATTCAATGGAAAAGCAGGAGAAAACATGTTCCACAACATTTTTTATAGACCGCAAAGCTTTGCAAGAACAAGAATATTTGGTCAAACGAATTAGTTTCATGACTTTTGAGTGGATTATAATTCAAAAAATCAATATTTTATTCTTTACGAAATGGAAAGAACAAAAAAAGGTCTTTTTACCACGGAAGACGGAAGGAATCACACTTTAATTTTCTTCCTGGTTGCCTTGCTTTTTACACTATGGGCGGTTGGCAACAGTTTGATAGATACCATGGACAAGCATTTCCAGGATTATTATCACCTTACGAAAGCCGATTCTGCCAATGTTCAGTTTTCACATTACCTGGGCTATTTTTTCATGGCTTTACCAGCTGGATGGTTTATACATAAGCTTGGTTACAAATGGGGTATTGTATTAGGACTTAGTTTGGCGGCAGCGGGGTGTCTATGGTTTTATCCGGCGACCAAAATCGACGGATTTTGGGCTGTTCTTCTGGGTGTTTGCCTGGTAGCCATGGGGTTTTCATTTCTTGAAACAGTTGCCAATCCTTATACCACAGTGCTGGGAGATCCAAGATTTGCAGCATCGCGTATCAACCTGGCTCAATCATTCAATGCCATTGGCTGGCCTATTGCTCCATATATTGGGGGATTGTATTTTTACCATTCCGATTCGACGCTTAATGCTCAACAAAATGCTGAAATTGCGCACAAGACCATGTGGATACCTTATGTGGCTCTTGCACTCATTATTGTCGTGCTCATTGTGGCCTTTGTTAAAAGTAAGATGCCTGATATCGTTGACAATGAAGACAATAAAAATGATACAGTCGATAAAGCGACCAAAATCGAAGTCTTTGGTCAACAACGAATGTTGTCGACAGTCCTTTTGTATGTTTGCGCCATCTTGTTCAGTTTTGCTTTGGGTATGATCTTCCGTTTCTTTGCTCAGCTGTTTTACATGGACAGGGAGACGCTTGCCAATCCTGTAGCGATGTTGGCCGTGAACCATACATTGGCCATGGTTTTTAATGTTGTTACAGTAGCTGCCATTCTCTCTTCAATTGTGTTTATCAGTCTGAAAAGAGAAAAGCTAATTCACGAAAGCAGTATATGGTCGGCTCCTCACTTTACTGGTGCAACAATTTCGCAATTCCTTTATGTTGCTGCACAGGCAGGAATCTTCAGCTTCTTCATCAACTACATGGTTGAAGAGGTGCCAGCCATCGGCGAAAGCTTGAAGTCAAGCTGGTTTATTGGCGGTGATCATGGTTCTGTTTTTCGGAATGGCGCCTATTTCCTTACTGAAAAGGGGGCAACTTCACTCATGTCGTGGATGGCATTCCCATTGTTCCTTTTGGGACGTTTTACAGGTTCATTTATACTTAGAGTTACCAAGGCACATAAAATGCTGGGACTGTATGCATTTATCAATGTGATATTAATGGTTGTTATTGTAGCCAAACTGGGTTGGGTGTCTGTATTGGCTGTTTTTCTCAGTTTTTTCTTCATGTCAATCATGTTCCCTACCATTTTCTCACTAGGTATCTTTGGATTGGGTGAACGATCAAAAGTGGCCTCCTCGTTCATTGTGATGGCCATCATGGGCGGAGCCGTATTGCCCAAAGTTATGGGGGCCATTGCCGACACAGATGGCATGTCGGCAGGTTATGTAGTTCCGGCTGCTTGCTTCGTTGTAATTGCCTTGTATGGATTCTTCTGGACCAAACTCAGTGGTTCAGATGGATTAAATGGCATCAAGATTGGGGCAGGACATTGATGATCAAGGTTTCTATGCCTGACTTCGATCATGCGACTACGATGGAAGAACTAAAAAAACCCGTACCAAAGAGAATAGAGGCCTAGGTCCAAAAATTTTAGCAAGTTTCAGACACAGCAACGGCAGACTAAAATTGGCAATCGATGTGGCGAATCTACAATTTGACAATAAAAAATTCACAAGGTGGCGCTGAATAAATCAGACAAACAGATCGAAGAACAAACGGCAACAACCAGAAATTTTGGAAAAACGGGTCTCTCAATTCCGTCCATCATTTACGGGACAAGCTTTATGGGGAACCTATACCAGGAATTGGAAGAAGAGGTAAAACTCGAAATCATGCAACAGTGGTTCAAGGTTTCAGAAACGACTCCAATGATTGATTGTGCCGGAAAATATGGCGCCGGTCTGGCCCTGGAGGTGATTGGGAGAGGGTTGGAAAAATTGGGAATTCGCAGCGATAATATTTTGATCAGCAACAAACTTGGATGGTTCCGTGTGCCGTTGAAATCCATTGAACCGACCTTTGAACCAGGGGCTTGGGTCAACCTGAAATGCGACGCCATCCAGAAAATCAGCTACCAGGGGATTTTGGATTGCTGGGAACAAGGCAACCAACTTCTTGGAGGTTATTACAAGACACAGGTCGTTTCGGTTCACGATCCCGATGAATACCTTTTTGCAGCCTCTGATCCTGCTGATCGCTCAAGAAGACTGAGAGATATCGGGGAGGCATACAGAGCTTTATTCGAATTGAAAGAGAAAGGCGAAGTCAAAGCAGTTGGCATTGGCGCCAAAGACTGGCTGATTATCCGTGAATTGTACGACTCGGTACCTTTTGACTGGGTGATGTTTGCCAACAAGCTAACCATTTTTCACCACCCTCCCGAGATCATTGAATTCATTGAGCAAATTCACAGCAAGGGTGTCGGGATCATCAATTCCGCCATTTTTAATGCAGGATTTTTAACAGGAGGTGATTATTTTGACTACCGGAAGATTGATCCTTCCTCAGCGGAAGATCGGAAATTATTGCTCTGGAGAGGCCTATTTTTTGAGGTGTGTTCAAAATTCGGTGTCTCACCGGGTGATGCCTGCCTGAAGTTTGCCTTGGCAATGCCACAGGTGAGTGCCGTTGCGCTCAATCCCAGCAAACCATCCCGGATCGCCAGAAATGTCGAGGTAATTAACACTGACCTGCCGACAGGATTCTGGGAGGCGATGAAGGCGGAGAAATTGATCAGTGAGCAATTTCATTATTTGTAAAACAAAACAGCAACAGTTGAATTGAAATAGGGGACAACAGTGATCTGTCCATGGTTGGTATTTAAAAAGCATTTACTTGAGACATCTGAAAAAAATAACGTTTCTGACAATAGTGTTTCTTCTGCAAACTGTCACTTCTGTGCAAGCCCAACAGCGCGGGATGATGTTTGGTGATACGGTGCGAAATGGTGTTCCATTTTCCAAAGATCCGCATGTGATAAGGTTTCAGCATCGTTTCCTGATGTACTATTCCATTCCGGGAAATACGGATCAAAACGGAAGTTCCCAAGGATGGGGAATCGGTATAGCCGAAAGCAAGGATCTTATCCACTGGAACCGAATTGGCGAAGTGAACAGGGATCCTTCAGCTACCTGTGAATCGAAAGGCATATGTGCTCCCTGTGCCAGGGTGATTGGCAAGAAGGTCCATCTCTTCTACCAAACCTACGGAAATGGAAGGAAGGATGCAATTTGTCACGCATGGTCGCAAGACGGGATTTCTTTTACACGAAATACTACCAACCCAATCTTCCGTCCAGATGGGGACTGGAATTGTGGAAGGGCTATCGATGCAGAGGTTATTGCCTTCAAAGGAAACTACTTCCTCTATTATGCCACCCGCGACTCGGCCTATAAAATTCAGATGTTGGGGGTAGCGATGGCACCGGGAAATACCAGTTTTAACAGAGAGGAATGGAAAAATCTATCGGTCAGTGAACCCATGCTGAAACCGGAATTAGTCTGGGAACGCGACTGCATCGAAGGGGCCTCCGTGATCCAAAAAAATGGGATGCTCTTCCTTTTTTATGCCGGTGCATACAACAATGCACCCCAACAAATCGGGGTAGCCAAAAGCCAAGATGGTATACATTGGATGCGGCTCTCTTCCGAACCATTCCTCTCCAACGGAAAAGCTGGTGAGTGGAACTCCAGTGAATCTGGCCATCCACATATTTTTGACAATCCGGTTGGCGAGGATTATCTCTTCTTTCAGGGAAATAATACCAGAGGAAAAAACTGGTTTATCTCAAACATCCAGATCGGCTGGAAAAAGGGGATACCCTTTCTTAACCCCGACTTGAAAAGGTAAAGGATGAAAACAAAGGTTATCGACTCACACCACCATTTTTGGCATTACAGTCCGGAGGAATTCGACTGGATCGACGATACGATGAAAAATATTCGTGAAGATTTCTTGCCAGAACACTTGAAACAGACCATTTGCCTTTCAGGTATTGACAGTGTCGTCACAGTACAGGCCCGCCAGTCGGTTGAAGAGACGGCGTGGATTCTCTCTATGGCTCATCAGAACGAATTCATCAAAGGTGTCATTGGATGGCTTCCATTGTCGGATAGCAACCTGCCATGCTACCTTGAAAAATACAAAAGCGAAGAATTGCTGAAAGGAGTGCGCCATGTGATTCAGGGCGAGATGGACCCCGATTTTGTTTTGAGAAGCGATTTCAACAGGGGAATCGGCTTGCTCAACCGCTACGGCCTCGTTTACGATCTTCTGGTTGTGGAAAAGCAGTTGCTCAATACCATGAAGATGGTAGATCAGCACCCAGATCAGATTTTTGTGCTTGATCATATTGCCAAACCTCTGATCCGAAATAATGAATTATCCCAATGGAAAGAGAAAATCCGGGAGTTGGCCAAACGGCCGAACATGAACTGCAAAATCTCTGGAATGGTGACAGAAGCCGATTTCCAAAACTGGACTGAGGCTCAGCTTCATCCCTATTTTGAGGTGGTGCTGGAGGCTTTTGGACCGGACCGGTTGCTTTTTGGTTCTGATTGGCCAGTTTGTCTGGTTGCGACTTCTTACCATGATTGGTTAGACTTGGTCAAAAGGGAAATTTCTGCACTTTCTCCTTTTGAAAAAGAGAAAATCATGGGAGGAAATGCAGAGAGGATTTACAAGTTGTGAATTTTAGAATACGAAATAGTAGAAATTATGGAGCTAATGGCCAATAGCAATTAGCCCAAAGCCAATATCAATAGGATACTGTATTAATAAAAATGATGAAGACAATTCAAATAGTTACACCCGGTCTGGTTCAGATAGTTGATCTTCCAAGACCTATTGCTGGTAAAGGAGAAGTGCTGCTGCAAATCAAATTTGTAGGCTTTTGTGGTTCTGATTTGAGCACCTATCTGGGAAAAAATCCAATGGTCGAATATCCCCGTGTCCCAGGACATGAAATTTCGGCAGTCATTGCCACAATTGGAGAAGAAGTGCCAACAAGATTCTCACCGGGTCAGGCGGTGACAGTGGTTCCTTATACCAATTGTGGTCAATGCTCCTCCTGCATGCAGAGCAGATCCAATGCTTGTCGCTTCAATCAGACGCTCGGTGTTCAACGGGATGGAGCCATGCAGGAATTCATCTTGGTGCCCTGGCAGAAGTTGATCATTGACGAAGAACTTACTGCTGAGGAGTTAGCGATTGTCGAACCGCTTACTGTTGGTTTTCATGCCATCGATCGCGGAAGGGTAACGGAGAAAGACTGCGTTATGGTATTCGGATGTGGTATGATAGGTTCCGGGGCAATTGTTGCTGCATCCCTCCGAAATGCAAAAGTGATCGCCGTTGACATAGACGACCATAGATCGGAAGAGCACACGTCTGAACTCCAGTCACCTGAAGCTATCT
>CAZGSQ010000037.1:0-29982 GCA_964528535.1 uncultured Tangfeifania sp.
GATAGCTTCAGGTGACTGGAGTTCAGACGTGTGCTCTTCCGATCTGTCGATCAGGGAATAGATCTGGTTAAACAGTGGATTTGAACAAGAAAATTCGCCATTCTTTGGCGATGAATTGCAGGTATGAAGCATTTTTAGCTGAACCACCTGTGGCAATTCAGACTGAGACTCCCTCTTTGCAGGTGTGGCACCCTTCACCATGACATACCTGAAGCCGTAGTAGCTGAATTTGGGACGCCAAATTTCCACCCCTTCCCCTTTCAGTGTATAAGTGTATGAATAAGGTGAACCGGAGGCCTTCTGGTTGATCTCTTTGTCTGAAGATATTAGTTCTCCCGGCCTAAGTGTGACAACTGAACCTCTCTTGCCTTTCACTTGTAGTTCTACAATGCCTGAACCATTCTGACCAAAATCATAGAGGAATTGGTCAGCAGATTTCTGATCAATCTTTTTGACCTCAATGATCTGATTCACAGTCAACGGATAATCGGATTCTGACACAAGTTTTCCTGCTGGTGCGGGAGTGGCGATGGCCATCTTCCATTTTGAATCGTCAAATCCCGCTGAATTCCACCCTGTTTGCTCACGTGTTGCATCGTAATCTTCACCTCCATAAATGCTCGAAAATTCGATGGGCGAAGGAGATGTTTTCCAGTCAGTTCCCGAGACAACCTCGCTCGAAGTGCCATCCTGGTAAGTGATTTTCAAGTTGCAAATCATTTTGGGATACCCGTAGGCCACAACGAGCTTCCTGTATCTTTCGCGGTTGATGTTGTAAAATCCGTTGCCGACCAATACCCCGAGTACATTTTTGCCTCTCTGCAACTGGCTCGTTACATCAAAAGTGTTGTAAAGGCAACGCTTGTTGTAATCTGTCCAACCAGGCATGAGAAAATCGCTGCCGATTTTCTCTCCATTCACAGAAGCCTCATATTGACCTAATCCACAGACATACAGTGTTGCTTTCGCCACAATTTTATCGACTGGAAATTCCTTTCTGAAATAAGGAACAATACTTCGTTTGACACCTTTTTTTCCCAATGATTCTCCCGATCCATGGATGCCGGGAAAGATGATGGATGAATCAGGTAAAATTTCATATCCTATCCAGGATGCATGGCTCCAATCACTTGCATCATTCAGACCCATTTGAAACGAAGCCGTTTCACTCCATGAAGATTCATGTCCGCTCTGGTCCACAATTTTTACTTTCCAGAAGTATTTTTGATCGGATTTTAAGGCAATTCCACCGTATTCGACCTGGTTGGAAGCATCAGATGGCACCAATTTTGAATCCCAAATTGTACCTTGTTGTTTTTTAAGCTGCTCCTCGCTCCCGGCTACCAAAATGTGGTAAGCTGACTGTTTGATGTTCCGCTCCTCTGAATTAATCCACCAGCCAAAGCGAGGTCTAAATTCGGAGACTCCGATTGGATTTTTCTTTGATTCGCACCGCAGATTCGTCAGGGAAATGGTATTTGCAGCCCAAAGTATCTGGCCAAATACAAGAAGAATGAATGTAATATAACTCTTTAATTTGCTCATTGTAAATGCACTAATTTATCGTACTGCTCCTTCGACACGGCAAAGACAGTACCATGTCGAACGCCTGCGGGAAAGGAGACCAGATCGGATATGTCCTCCCATACTGACAGGTCCTTTGACCTGATGGCACCGTACTTATGATCCCTGTACTTGTCAAAATAGACATAAACATATTCGTCAATGATGGTAGCAGAGGGTCCTTCCGCCCAATATTTTCCGGTGATCGGTGCAGAAACTGAAGTTGAGTAATTTCCTGAAGCATGCTCAGATTTGGTAAGCCTGATGTTCTTTTCGGGCGGATTGGGATTCTCGTTTTTAAGGAACATATAAAAAACTTTACCACGGGGCAAAATGGTTGCATCGATCACACTAAAGTCGGGATTAAAGAAAAGCTTGGTAGGACTGAAATGAATAAAATCGCTGGTAGTAGTGCTATAGATCCTGTGATTTTGTCCCTTTTCACTTTCAGAACCCGCGACATCAGAGTGTCTTCCGGGAATGGTAGTGGCCCAGAAGATCAAATAATTCTTATTTTCAGGGTCAAAAACCATCTCAGGTGCCCAGCAATTTTTGGCAGTTGGTTCATGGTCCATCACGGGAATTGCTTGTTGTTCAGACCAGTTTATCAAATCTTTGGAGGAGGCATAACCGATTTGTCTTTCCTTCCAGCTACAGGTCCAGACCATGTGAAAGAGACCATCTTTTCCCTGAAGTACGAATGGGTCACGCATGAGTTTATCCTGACCCACGGTGGGTTTAACCAATGATTTACCATTGTTCAGTGCGTTCCATTCCAAGCCATTGGTACTGCAGGCCAGGTGCAGTCCATCCTGGCCATTGTCTGTAAAGTAGGCGAACAGGAGATGATTGACCTGACAAGAACCTTGAAGCGAACAAAACAGAGCGAGGAGCAAAAGATAGCGCATGGCGAATCGTTTTTTTGGTTCATTTAGTGACTTTATTTCCCTACTTTTGTAACTAACGTTTGCCACTTTAATACAAATATAAGCAGCAGACCAACAACACAAGCAAATAACCCAATTTTTCTATTCAACAACAGTAAATGCTAACATTAAACGACATGAAGTATTGTATTCTTATTTGCGTTCTAATTTTGGCTGCATGCACTACCAACGTGAATCATGAACAAAAACAAATGACCAATTTACGACCCACAGAAAAAAGTATTCAGGCTGCCATCGATTCGTTGGTTCTTAAACATGGAAAATCGTTGGTGCCACAAATTCAAAAAGGGGTCGAACATGCAGCCTCCCTGTGGACCGCCGTTGATGGCAGCGACAGTGAATTCGTTGGATTCTGCACTTCCTCATTCATTGGTGATGCAAAGAACAGGAACTTATTGTTCCAAAAATTATCAACCTACCTTGAATCTCTGGGAGGTCACTTCAACAAGATCACCCTCGATCTCCGCCAAAATGTGGATCTTAACAATGGAGAGCTTCTTGAAATAGATAAAATATTCAGCGGATTCTCGGTAGGTGCGCACCTACAGGATGATCTGTACAAGAACAAAATAGCCTTCACGGTGGCCCTCAATTTCCCTTTTTACAGTCTGGAAGAGAAAATCAGGGAGGGAAAAAACTGGAACCGTTCGCAATGGGCTGCAGCAAGAATGGGTGACCAGTTCGTTTCTCGCGTACCCGCTGAAGTAACACAGGACGTTGCTAAAGCGGAAGCAGATGCCGACATCTACATTGCCGAGTACAACATTCAGATGGGCTCGCTGCGCACTGAGGATGGCAATCAACTTTTTCCGGATAAGATGTCGTTGTTGTCGCATTGGAACCTGCGCGATGAAATCAAAGCCGATTATGCAGACGGAGAGAAGGGACATGTGAAGCAAAAAATGATCTACACTGTGATGCAACACATCATCAATCAAGATATTCCCGCAAAAGTCATCAACAACCCGACCTATCTTTGGAAACCCGAATCCAATCAGGTCCTGGAAAATAACAAAGTCATCCAAAGCAACTCAGAACCCAACAGCAGGTACCAGCAAATTCTGAACAATTTCCATGCCCAAGAGGCAGTCGATCCGTTTGTTCCCGAGATGAACAGCTTCATAAAACGGAAATTTTCGGGTGAAATGGAGATTCCTGTTTCAGAGGTTGAGGAACTTTTTGACCATTACCTCAAATCTCCCGAACTTGTGAAGGTTGGTCAAATCATCGCCAGGAGGCTGGGCCGCAAACTGGAAACATTCGACATTTGGTACGATGGGTTCAAGGCAAGAAGTGCTTTTCCACAGGAACAACTCAATGGTTTGACCACAAAAAAATATCCTGATCCGAAAGCATTTGAGAAGGATATGCCGAATATGTTGGCAAAGCTTGGCTGGAGCAAAGCGCGTGCTGCCTATCTTGCTGATAAAATCGCAGTGGATCCTGCAAGGGGCTCGGGACATGCCTGGGGTGCAGGCATGAAAGGCGAAAAAGCACACCTCCGTACACGTATCGCCCCTACCGGGATGGATTACAAAGGCTACAATATTGCTGTTCATGAATTTGGTCACAATGTTGAACAAACAGTCTCGCTGTACGATGTGGATTATTTCATGCTGAACGGAGTTCCCAACACTGCCTTTACCGAAGCTCTTGCCTTCATCTTTCAATCACGCGATCTTCAGCTGTTGGGTCTTTCAGGCCAAAGTAAGGATCAAAAGAGCCTCAATTCGTTGGATGCCTCCTGGACATTGATGGAAATTATGGGAGTTGGTCTGGTAGACATTCATACCTGGCAATGGATGTACGACCATCCCAAGGCGAATGCCGAAGAGTTGAAACAGGCTGTGGTACAGATCTCAAAAGAGGTTTGGAACAACTACTTTGCCACAATTTTTGGAATCAGGGACCAACCGATTCTGGCCATTTATTCACACATGATATCCAATCCGCTTTACCTGGCTGCATACTCTTACGGCCAGATCATTGAATTTCAAATCGAAGATTACCTGATAGGCAAACAATTTTCTGACGAAATCGACCGCATCTACAAACAAGGGAGATTGGTACCACAAACCTGGATGCAAGAGGCTGTGGGCAACAAGATCTCTGTCGATCCAATCATCAAACAGCTGAGGGAAGCGCTGGACGCAAATAAATGATGAGTGATGAGAACTAAGTGATGAGAACTAAGTGATGAGATAATAAAAATATGAAACCAATAGTAACTGCAATTTGCTCTTTTGGGATGTCGGGTCAGGTATTTCATGGCCCCTCCTTGAAAGTACTGCCACAATTTAAAATTCACAAGATCCTCGAAAGAAATTTGAGAATTTCGGAAAAACATTATCCCCAGGCAACCATCGTCCGTGATTTTGACAAAATCTTGCACGATCCGGTGGTGGAGCTGGTCATTGTCAATACGCCTGATTACCTTCACTTTGAGATGGCCAAAATGGCGATTGAAGCCGGCAAGCACGTGGTGGTGGAGAAGCCCTTTGTCAAAAATAGTGAAGATGCTGTCACACTGATTGAATTAGCCAAAAGCAACAATGTCTTACTGACTGTCTACCAAAACCGCCGGTTGGACGGTGGCTTTTTAACAGCACGTAAGGTATTGGATAACAATCTGTTGGGTCGGATTGTTGAATTTGAATGTCACTACGACCGTTACCGCAATTTTATACAGGAAGGATCGTGGAAAGAGGATGGCGATGAGCGCACAGGCGTTCTCTTCAACCTTGGGTCGCATGTGGTAGATCAGGCATTGGTACTTTTTGGAAAACCCATGGGGGTTACGGCCAATCTATCTGTCTTGAGGACAGGCGGCAGGACGACAGATCAGTTCAGTATCCGGCTTCATTACAAGGGATTTGATGCAACACTTCGTTGTTCCTACCTGGTCAGAGAGATGGGGCCGCAGTTCATCATTCATGGTACGGAAGGCTCTTTTGTGAAAATGGGAACAGACCCGCAGGAAGAGATGCTTAAAATCAACAGATTACCGGACGAACCGACCTGGGGTCAGGAACCTTCCTGCGATTGGGGAAGACTCAATACTTCGATCAACGGAATGCATTTTGAAGGAAAAATTGAGACCATACCCGGAAACTATTCACTATTTTACAAGAATCTTTACCTTGCCATTCGGGAGGGAGCTGCCTTAATGGTCGAACCGGAGGAGGCACTTATGACCATCCGAATTCTGGAAACCTGTCTTAAAAGTAACAAAGAAAGAAAAACCATCGACTTCATTTGAGCCCCTTTATCGACATCCATTCCCACAAACGTTCAACCGGTGAAGAGGTAATAACTGTATTTAATCACCTGCTTCATGAAGGCCTTGAGATTCCTGATCTTCCCTTTTCAACCGGATTGCACCCATGGTTTGCGGATCAGTTGTCGACAAGTGCACTTACTCAGGCACTAAACCTCATGGCCGACAGCCAAAACCTGGTGGCTTTTGGTGAAAGTGGTTTGGATAAGGTTTGCAAGATCCCAATGAGGCTCCAGATGGATGTCTTCGAAATTCACCTGAAATTTGCGCAAGAACGAAACAAGCCTCTGATCATCCACTGTGTAAAAGCCTGGGAAGAATTGCTTGAAATATCTGACAAATATCAGATTGTCAAAATCTTACATGGATACAACGGCGCTCCTGAATTGACGGAAAGGCTGGTAAAGAAAGAATTTTGCTTTTCAATTGGCCATCCTATTCAAAATCCTTCATCGAAAATAAACAGCTCTCTCAATTTAATACCAGTCAACTCTCTTTTCTGCGAAACAGATGTCGCCGAAATTTATATTCAAACCATCTATACGGCTGTAGCAAGATCCAAAGGAATCGAGGTGGAGGATCTGAGAAATGGCATTTTTGATAATTTTCAAAAAATCAGGAATTTAGAGAATAGAAAAAAGTGGGTCAAGTGACTCAAACAAAGCTCAGGCAATCAAAATCAGTACGGGATTTGAAAATTTCGGTACTTCAACTGTTTGGTTTCGGAGGCAATTTGATGTAAAATGTGCTTCCCTCTCCTTCTCTGCTATCCACCCAAATTTCACCATTGTGCTTGGTTACAAATTCACTGCAGAGCAGGAGTCCCAAACCAGTGGAGAGCTCTCCGTTGGTACCTTTTCGTGAAGTATAATTACCTATGTTGAATAGCAATTTCTGCAAACTCTGGCCGATACCAATACCCGTATCTTTTACTGAAATAAGATATGATTGATCGGGCATTGTATTTCCATTCAAGGTAACCGATCCTCCATTTGGCGTAAATTTGATCGCATTGGAGAGAAGGTTTCTGATCAATGAGCGCAACATGTTCGGATCAGCATAAACCATTTCAGTACCAGAAAGCTCCGAAACAACACGAATCTGCTTCTTTTGAGCGGCATCCGAATAGGTTGAAATACTATCTGTTACTTCGGGTGCAAGCAGAATTTCAATTGGATTGAACAAACTGACTCCTTGCTTGATCATCGACCACTCCAATAGATTTTCGAGTAATCCAAATAGATTCCGGGCCGAGTCCCGCATGTTGGCACTAAGTTGGATGACTTCGTTGAGCGACAAGTCATTGGACTCTTCAGCCATTATCTCTGTCAATCCCAGAAAGGTACTGAATGGATTTTTCAAATCATGTGCAATGATGGAAAAGAATTTGTCTTTCTCCGAATTTAACGTTTGAAGTTGAAGGTTCTTCAACAACAGCTCCTCTTCTTTCTTCTTTCTGCCGGAGATATCACGGATAATACTGATAATCTGAAGTTTTTCTTCGAGACGAATGATTCTGCCCGATATCAGACAGGTAAGTTTGACTTGGTCTTTCCTTAGAAAAACAGCCTCGTAATCAACACAATATCCATCTTTTTCCAATATATCAACATAATTTTTTCTTTCGTTTGGATGGTGCCAAAGCCTCAATTCAGTTGTTGTCTTGCCAATGGCCTCAGCGGTTCTGTAACCTGAAAGTTCAAAAAATTTATCGTTGACAGTCGTAATGACACCCTCATCAAGACCTGTAATCAGGATTGGGTCAGGGGAGGTACTGAAGATCACTTCGAAGTAGTCCTTGGCCAATTTCATTTCTGAAGTCAAACGCTGGTTGATCATCATGATCAGTGCGTAAGTCCAGAAAATCGTAATTATCAGCACCTCGATATAGGAAGATGTGTTGAAGAATTCCTGAGAGGTAACACTTGTAATTTCATTGCCATTCAGGAGTGAAATGACTTTGATCATAGCAAAAGCACCATGAAACAAGAATACGGTAATGCAAATTTTTGCTGCTATCTCTACAGATTTCGTCTGGTGCTTATATAGATCATAACCACTTAAAAATGAAATTGTTGATATGGCAGACCAGAGAATTATCGTTCTAATTTGGATGCTATCTTCCACAAAGATGAAGTAGCTGAAAGGAAGAATAAAAATGAAAAAGATGGCTGCCAGTAAATATTTTCTCTCAACTTTACCCAGAAACCGCATGATACCAATGTACAAAAAGAAGGTAGCGAGAACCATCATGGTGTTTTGTCCCAGGATGGAGAGTTGCTCAATGGCTGGAATTTGCCTTGCTACCAGAAAAAGAAATCCAACCACGCCTGAGATACTCCAGAGCAGCCACCACCCCGGTCCTTTGTAGTTTTTATGGAAGACGTATTCAACCAAAAAAATAATGAACTGAATCGCATGGGTGATCCCAAGGACAATGGCAAATGTATAGATGTCAATTTTCACTGTTCAATATTTTCGTTCAACATTTTTCAATACAATACAACGCAATTACAATCAACACTAAAGTTTAATAAATATTTTCTTTCTGTACAAAAGGTAGGCTGGAATAAAATTCAGCAGCACGAACAGCATGGCGTAAATCATGCTCCAAAACTGGGGCGACAGAGCTACTCCCGAAAAGAGTTCCAGAAAGTGATCATTCAAAGGTGCTTTTCCGAATTTGATTTCATAAAAGAAGAGTGCCCAGATATCGGCTAAGAAATATACTGCTATCGCATTGGCCCCGAAGATGATACCTCCATTGGTAAACCTCTTCATTCCGAGAATGTCAATCAAATAATAAGTTGTACCCAAAAAAAGTGCAGCCATTCCCGAAGTGATCAGTACAAATGAGCTGCTCCATATATTTTCATTGCACGGGAAATGGAGGTTCCACAGGTATCCCAAAATGACGGAGACGAATCCCCCAACCATCAGGTAAAGCGCTTTATCCTTATTTTCCAGGCTTCCTAACAAGAGGCGTCCTGCAATCAACCCGGAAATCCCAGTTGCAAAAGAGGGAATTGTGCTCAGAATTCCTTCCGGATCCCAACTCTTTTGCCACATGGTACCGGGCAGCAATTTTGTATCGAGCCATGCAGCCAGATTGATACCGGGTTCAAGCATTGGTTTATCGAATCCGGGGGTTGGGAGGTACATCATGGCCAACCAGTATACTACCAACAAGCAAATGCCAATCCAGGCCTGCCTTCTCCAATTTGAATTTAAGAAAAGGATGGCACAAAACAGAAATACAAGGGCAATTCGTGGTAGGGTACCCGTATAACGAAGTTCGGCAAAATTAAAATCCGGCAGGAGATTGAGAAAAATGCCGACCAGGTAAATTTTTAAGGAGCGCCACAAGATCTTCTTGTACATATCGGCCTTTGGCAGACCCATTTCGACTCTTTTTGAATAGGCAAATGCGATGGAAACGCCCACCACGAACAGGAAAAATGGGGCAATCAAATCGGTTGGCGTCAGACCGTTCCATTTGGTATGGTTCAACGGGGCGTAAGAAAATATTTCACTACCGGGATAATTGACTACAATCATCGCAGCCACAGTATAACCGCGCATTGCATCCAATGAAACAAATCTTTTTGTGTCAGTCATCCTTCAAGGTTTATGGTTGTTGAGATTTTCTGTTGGAAAATTTTCAACGCCGATGGTATTTTATCAGGAGATCAATTTTGATCACTAGAATTGAACTCTTTCACACCATTTACTACAGATAGATTTGCTATTTTTAAACAGCCAAATCAAATTGAATTCTATATAAAGTTAATCATCCGGTTGTCTTTTCCCAATACCCTTAAAAAAAATCTATTGTTCTTTTGTTAGCAGATTAAATTATTCTAATACAACTATTTAACTACGTTTTTATGTCGAATCTTTTCATTGTTATCCTCTTGTCATGTTGTACTACCCTGCTAATCAGTTGCCAGAGAGATCAACTACATCAACTTCCGGGCTCCTCCGACCTGGAAGTAAGGTGGGAATTAATCACGAATGGTTACCAGGGGAAAGAGCAGGCATTGGCCGCATTTACCATTTTCAACCGCAGCAAAATAACGCTTGAAAACGGAGGTTGGGAGATGTATTTTTCCCAGCTGCCTGCGATACCAATTGTGGAAGATTCGGTCCGTGCCGCCAAAGTGGTTCACATCAACGGCGATTGGTTCAAGTTGGTTCCTTCTCCAAATTTTCGGCTCTTGCCTGGCGACTCCATAAGGATCTGTTATTGCGGGACAGGCTTTATGATCAAGAAGACAGATGGCCCCCTTGGCATCTACTTTGTTTTTTACGACAACAGAGGCAAGGAATTGGCCCTAATACCAGTTGATAAACAGACCATTGCACCATTTATCCGGCCCGAACAGCTGAAACGTTCGAAGGATGATGAAACCCGGATACCAACCCCTGAAAGCAGGTATTTTGAGAACCTTCCACTCCATTTGTTGGCCAAAAACCTTCAGCCCAACCTGATCCCTACCCCACTTTCTCTCCAAAAAGGCAGAGATACCCTCCTCCTTTCCCATCTCTGGCCCATTTATTATGGTGAAGATTTGGCATCTGAGGCCAGCTACCTGGCCAAGAAGCTGAAGGAGATCACTGGCACTGATTTTAAGGTGCAGAAAGGGGCTCCACAAAAGCTTCCGGCTATTTCCATTCAATCTGGATTTCGTGGCATTGGGCAGTCTGAATCGTATGAACTAATTGTTAATAAATTGATTGGCGTATCGGTTCATGGTTTTGATGCCGCCGGGGTATTCTACGGCATCCAGAGTCTGCTTGCCTCACTACCTGTGGAAAGTCCGGATCATGCTGCCGAACCGCTGAAGATTCCTTCTCTAAAAATCACTGACCTGCCAAGATTCTCTTACAGAGGATTGCAGTTCGACATGGCCAGGAATTTCCAAAGCAAACATACCATTCTGAAGATGCTTGACCTCATGGCATGCTACAAATTAAACAAATTTCTTTTCTACTTTATGGAGGATGAAGGCTGGCGGGTCGAAATTCCGGGACTGCCTGAATTAACGCAAATTGGGAGTCGCAGGCTTCATGGTAATTTGAAAGCCCCAATGCTTCATCCCTCCTATGGAAGCGGACCTTTTGCCGATGCAAAGAACGGCTTCGGAAGTGGCTACTTCACCTCCGGAGAATTTGTGGAGCTGTTAAAATACGCAAAGGAGCGACACATCACGGTAGTACCAGTCGTCAACTTTCCCGCCCACGTCAGATCAGCCATAAAATCAATGGAATTCAGGTACCAACGTTTGATGAAGGAAGGCAGGAAGAAGGAAGCAGATGAATTCAGGCTAATTGATCCTGATGATACCTCAAGATACATTTCTGCACAGGGATACCGCGACAATGTCGTTTGCGTGGGGCGCGAATCCATCTACAGTTTTTATGAGGCAGCAGTCAAGGGAATCAAGCAACTTTATGAACAAGCAGGATTACCAATGGAAACCTTTCATACGGGTGGTGATGAGGTGCCAACCGGCTGTTGGAGCGGTTCGCCTTTGGTCAGGAAGTTGTTGTCAGAACATCCTGAGCTTGCGCCAGACGAAAAAAATCTGCAGGCCTATTGTTTCAGGCGAATCTCAGCCATTTTGAAAAACAATGGGGTCAAGGAGATTGGAGGCTGGGAAGAGGCAGCCCTGCGTACTGACGCCGACGGACATCCTTCTCCAAATTTTGAATTCGTAGGCAAGGGCTTGGTGCCTTACCTCTGGAGCAATACAGAGGGAGCCGAAGATTTTGGTTACAAAATGGCCAACGCCGGATATAAAGTTGTCTTGTGCAACGTCTCAAATTTTTACCTTGATTTTCCCTACGACAAGGACCCCGTTGAACCTGGAAATTACTGGGCAGGATTCCTCGATACCAGGGAATTTTATGCATTTGCCCCATTCGACCTTTTTAAGACAACAACCAGGAGCGCCATGGGAAAACAGATAGAGACTGACAAGGCATACCTTAAAAAGGTAAGGTTAAAACCAGAAGCGCAGAAAAATATTTTGGGAGTTCAGGCGCAAATCTGGAGTGAGACCATCAAAGGTACTGATATGCTTGAGTACTACTACTTGCCAAGGTTGATCGCCTTTTCAGAAACAGCCTGGTCGCCCGAAAGAAAATGGGAAACCATTGAAAATAAGAGGGCGAGGGAGTTGGCAATTACAAATGGCTGGAACAACATCGCCAACACCTTGGCTGCCAGGGAACTTCCACGCCTTACTTTCCTCAACGGGGGATATAATTTCAGGGTTCCCTTACCAGGAGCCATCGTGAAAGAAGGGATGCTCTATGCCAATGTCCAGTTCCCGGGGCTCGAAATACGTCTCACTTCAGATGGCTCCGAACCCACACCAGCGAGCCGACTCTACACTGGACCGTTAAAAGTTGCAGGAACAATTAAGCTAAAAAGCTTTGTCAAAGGTGGAAGATGTAGCAGGACTTCAGAAGTAGTTGCGCCTTAAAACATCCCTATTTAATGAGGAAACCCGGCCTAAGCCGGGCTTCCTTTTAAACACCAAAATTTCTAATTTGACACGCCGGCCGGATTTCCGCCGGAATCTTTCCATTGGTAGGCATGCGGCCATTTTGCAGTCTCCGTAGTTATCTCTGTATGACAGGTATGGCAAGCCATTCTGGTCTGGGGATTGGTACCAGCATGTTGTTCGGCAAAATCGCCCATGTTGTTGATCCCGCGTGAGCTTTTATGACAGATTCCGCAACTGCCGATCGATTTTACAGGACGGGTAGAACCCTGGTATTGCAACTCCTGGTAATTGTCTTTCGCATTCAGAGACGGGACCATGGCATGAGGACTTCCGTGACAAGCTGAGCAGAAGAGATTTCCATGACCGTGGCTGTTCTTATAGAGTGCGATTCCGGTATCCACTCCGGAGACACCCGGATGACAACTTACACAGGAAGGCTCTCCAACCCATGGTACTCTGCCCGAAGCGATGGAAGACGCCACTTTGGCCATATTTCCATGACAAGTCGTACAGTTTCCATCTGCCGCAGTATGACGGGCACTTCTGCTGCATTTGGTTGTTGCTCCGGGGTGACAGTCGTAACAAGTTGCTCCCTTTGAGGCATGAAAACCATGAATCGCCTGAGACAAGAACTTACCAGAACTGCCAGGCGAGGTAGCTCCCAATGCAGGTGAACCGTGACAACTCGCACAAAGAACTGGCTTACTGGTCATTAACTTGGTTCCATGCGCCAAATCATGTTTGGAAAGAATGTCGTCGAACGCATTTGATCCGTGACATTTCGCACAATTGATCTCATCTGAAGTTGGAATGGTAGCCTTGGTAGTCGCAACGACCTTGCCTGTGGCATCTTTGACCACAATTGTTGCCACTTGAAATGGATCTTTGACGCCAGAGTCGTAAACAGGTACGACAGGAATCCCATCGGCCGAGAAAAAACCTGCGTCAGCCTTCATCTTACCGGCCAAACCATTCCCTGTCAATCCGACATTTGGAGCCAGGGTCGCTCCAAACAGGGTCTTGGCATAGGTCCAGAACTGCCCAAAGTTCAATTTTCCAACCGAATAGGTGTTGTTGTCGATGGAATAAGAAACTGTCAGGCCGGAAGTCACCAGGGAAGGTACCTTTCCTCTTTTCACGACCTGAACTTTTAGATTGTTGTACGGAGGAAGAATAACCATCTTGTCGTACGAGGGATTCAAACAATGCATCCCAAGATCATTCCAGGCAAAAACCACATAAGTGTTGGTTCCGCCAAACACAACGTTGCCTACAGTAGCTGCCTTTTCGGTAGGAAGAACTGACTGACCGGTCAAATCTTCCTGGGCATTCTTCGAACAACCCCACATGAAAATTAACAAAAGCAGGGCGAATCTACACCCCAAATGAAACTTTTTCATCAGCATTAATTATTAGTTAAATTATTTTCACCTATCGCCTGGAGTCGGTATCAAGCGATTCAATTCGAATATATACACTTATATGCATATATTAATTTATAATCAGTTTAAATTTTGATTGCTGGAATTTTTAGCCAAGCGCTGGCAGGTTTGAAACCTTCGTATATAACTATATTATAGATATATACAAAAAATAAAATTTTCTCTTGTGGCGTTTTAGATGGCCAATTTAAAGAAAGTCTAATTTAATTTTAAACCAAATTTGATACAATTAACATTCATACCAAATTTAGAATCGACTGTTGGATTAAAAAAACAGACAGATTAGAGGAGACGAAGCAGTTCGGAAAGTTTGGCAGAGATGCATTCAAATCCTCCTGCAGCAAAGGCTCAAAACCTGATGTTGTATTTCAGCTTAAACCGAAGTGCGCTTTCGTCCATGACATACCGTTCGAGTGGTTGCGACAGTTTTGTCGTCCAGGCGACGATGATGACATTCCCCGGTTTGAAGATCCATTGGAACCTCGACTGGATGCCAATGACTTTCGAATTGTTGTCGTACTGGAGGTAGTTGTACCAGGTAACAGCCGGATTAAAGAGAATGTTGGCATTCACCGAATAGATCCTAGCGATAAAACTTCCTTCGGGCAAAACTACCTCATTCTGCTTGTACCTTCCGCCAATGAAAAAGGGAACTGCAACTTTGTAATTCACCCCAACATTCAGGTCTTTACGCGAACCGTTGTAGAAATCACCCCATGAAAAAGTAAGGTCGCCAGCCAGATTTCTGCTCCCTGCAGAGATCAGATTAATGGTACTTCTAACATAATCATAACTCCCGACCGGAATGACGAATGATGAAAATATATTGAACTTTTTATCGAGGTATTCATAGTTTTTGTTGACAGAATAGGAGATCTCCTCCCCCGACTTAAACCTGATTCTCAGTGGGGTAAAATTCACCTGACGTGATTCAAGGAGATTTGAAAAATTAACTATGTGGTTGAAACCAAAGCCTGTCAACAGCTGCAAGACTCCTTTAATCTTAGGTCTCGGACCTATTTGGATGTTTCCGTAAGTATCCTTGATGTTGGTTCTTGGAACAAAACCCATTCCGGCTACGAAATTTTGGCCAATTTCATAATGACCCAGACTGTAGGAGAGAAAGTCGTTGGGATAAGAGAGGGTCCCTCCCCAAGATAAATCATTATCCGACAATCCTTTGGTCGTCGATTTCAACCCAAACAAGATCATCGAAAGGTTTTTGTTGCCTTTGAATTTAGAAGTCGCCAGCTTCAAATCCATGCCGCCAACATAATTTTCTGCAGTAGATACTGCATTTCCATAGGTTCCAATCACACCAACCGACGATTCAGCCCCAAAACTTCGGGATATCCGGGCTACAGAGAAGTTGGTATTCCCCGATGGATGTTCGTCGTTGACCTGCATAACGCCAATGTTCCATTTGTTGATCATCCCCGTCAATTTTGCGGCATAGTTGATTTGGATTGGTAATCCACTGTTGTCCAATCCCATCCGTCGCGAAAAGAAGGGAATGATGTTTTTTCCGTAGGTATTTGCATCCTCTCCCTGGATGCCGAATGAAAATAGACTGGCACCGTCGAGGAAGAAATCACGTTTTTCGGGGAAGAGCAGGTCGAAGCGGGTTAGGTTAATCTGTCTGTCATCGACCTCTGTCTCTGCGAAATCGGTATTGATGGTCAACGAGGATTTCAAGCTTGGAGTAATCTGGTAAAAAAGGTCCAAGCCTCCCTTGACAGGATATTTGTTGGTTGCATCTTTTTTCGTGTCCATACCAGCGACGACGTAAGGAGAGACATCGAGTCCGATTCCCTGTGTAATGTTCTTCAACCCTGTGAGCAAGCCTGCGTCAGATACCTGAAATTTATAACTGTTTACATTGGCAGAGGGCCAGTAAGACATCTCCAGCTTGCGTTTGATGTGCCTGATAAATTTGATGCCCCAGTTTGGATTGTATTTATCGAAGCCCATGGTTTTGAAGGGAATGGCCATTTCTGCTTCCCATCCATCGGCTACGATTCTGGCTTTCCCTTCCCACAAGCCATCCCATTGCTTGTTAAACACGGCACCATTCTCACTGATCGTGGCATCTCCGATCGAACCGCGTGGACCTATCTGAAACCAGTAGCCATTGCGGTGATCGAGGTAGGTATCCAGGATGACTTGAATCCTGTCGTCGTTGCCCAGGCTTACATCCCTGGCCATCTCCTTGGCTGTGATTTTCTTTGGATCATCAAAACATTTAACCCCAACATAGAGAAAATTGGCATCGTAACAGATGTAGAAAAGCGTCTTTTCGGAAACAGGTTGACCAGAATTTGGCTCACGCTGAACAAGTTGATCAATTTTGGCAGCAGTAGTCCAAGCCTCATCGTTCAGGCGTCCATCGATGACCGGGGCCTTAGCGACCCGGATGGCAGTGATAGATGGTTGGGCAAGGCTTAGGGCAGAGGTCAACAGAAAAGGTAAAAATAACAGGAATGAAAACTTCATAAATATCTTAATATAGAATCTGCCTACCACCAAAAAACGGTATTATCTTCTGTAGGAAGAAGTTATAATTCTTCGAGCATGTGCTGTATTTCGAAATCAGATAGTTTGGCAATGAGTGGATGAAAATAGTAAAATTATTCCAGTTCGGGTCCTTTTCTAAAGGATTTGATGGAAGATTGCACTCGCTTTGAATCGAGTCTCTTTTCGACAGAACTCCTTGTTGGCCTGGTTTTATAGCGCTTTTTCAGTGGAGCGAGTGCTTTCCAGAGAAGGGTGTAAAACTTATCTATGACAATTTCCTTGTTCTTGAGCTGTGATCTGTCGATCTGGGCAACGAGTACCAGTTCGTCCGCCTTGTTTATTTTGTTTCCCAACTTTTCGGCAAGGATCATTTTTTCATCCTCGCTCAGGAGTACCGAATTCTTGATGTTGAACCGAAGTTCCACTTTGGAGCTTACCTTGTTGACATTTTGTCCGCCGGGACCACTACTTCTGGTGGCCTGGAACATCAACTCGCCTGTAAAATCCCTCTCCAATAGATTCATCCCCAACATTTTTTGAAATACCAATTAATTTCGGCCACAATTGTTCCACCAATTAAAAAAAATGTGATTTTTCTACCGAATGCCTGCCTCCTTCCTGATAAGGTCGAGTAGACCCATCAGCTCGAGAGAGCGTTGGTGACTCATTACCGCACTTTCCAATCTGTTCATGGAAAGGCATTCAATCACTTCCAAAGCCTCTAATTTTAATCCGCAGCTGTTTTGATCCCATGTTAAGGTCTTTGCCACTTCTCCGGGAACAACAATTTCGAGTGAATGGTCCAAAGCACTGGTTCTTCTGAGCCGAAGAGTTCCCTTTTCGCACAGGATATCAGTTCCTACCCCTGTTGCAGAGAAGAAAGAGGCAAATAGCGTGGCAGATTTTCCACCTTCAAATTGCATGCACACAGAAATAGACTGATCGATCTTTTGGTTGGTGAGCTCGGCAAAAGCTGCAACTTTCACCGGCAATCCCATGAACCAAAGCGCATCGAACAGCGGATACAATCCAATATCGAGTAGTGCGCTCCCACCAAGCTCCGGATTAAGCAGCCTGCTGCTTGTGTTGTAGGGCGACCTGTTGAATCCAAACCATCCATGAAGATGCTTGATCTCACCCAATAGGCCCGATTCAAGTATTTTACGGGCTTCCCGGTAGGATGGTTGGTGGGGTGTAAAAAAGGCCTCCATCAAAAATGTCTGCTCCTGCTGCGCCGTTGCTATCATTCCACGAACCTCGTCAGAATTCATGGCAAAGGCCTTTTCGCAGAGAACCGCTTTCTTGTGCTTCAAACAAAGCTTGGTATGTTCCGCATGAAATGGATGGGGAGAGGCAACATAGATGATATCGAGATCCGGATCTGAAACCAGCTCCTCGTAAGAACCATAAACCCTTTCAATGTCATGCGCTGAAGCAAAATCTTCCGCCCGCCGGAAGGCTCTGGAGCCAACTGCCAATACCCTGGCCGAACCGATCCCTTTTAATTCTGAAACAAATTTTCCGGCAATGTTCCCGGGTGCAAGGATTCCCCAGTTGTAAATTTTGGACATGAGAAGTGACTAAAGTGAACTAAAATGACTAAAGTTAATAAAGTTAGCAACAAAAAAAAACCAAAGTAGTCAGGTACTTTGGTTCTTTTTAGTCACTTTGGTTACTATTTTAGAGAAGACTGCTCAAATGGTTTTGGTTTGAAAAAATTAAGTAGGAAGGACTTGGCAGTTTCTGTCTGGGTTTGAGGCTGTGCCTTTATTAAGAATTTTCCGGCAATGTTCGATTGTTTGACCTCCTTGATCAACTCCTCTCTTTTCTGCGAGATGACAGAATCAGTCTTTGGCGACCAAAAATTCATGCTGACCAATCTGTCGTAAACATTCTTGTGCTGGGCCAACAACCATTCGTACACATTTTGCTCGGAATAGACATGGTGAATATCGTGCCCCTCCCCTTTCAAAACAGAGAATTTAGGCCTGGAACCCATGCCCTGCATGGCTTCTACCATCTCCTCCGACCTGTTCAGTCGAACTTTTCTGTCTTTTTCGCCGTGGAAAACCCATGTAGGCAAATCGGCAATCGTCTCTGCCATGTCCGGACGTCCACCACCACACAAGGGCATGATGGCCGCAAAATATTGCGGGTATCTCGAAGCCAGGCTCCAGGTTCCGAAGCCTCCCAGACTCATCCCTGTCAGGTACACCCTGGAGGCGTCCACATGGTATTTGGCAAGGATTTCAGCGTAAAAAGATTCAAACCAGTCACCGGCAACCCAATTTCTGTTTGAAGGGCACTGCGGAGAAATGACGATTGCATCTACCTGCATCCCCCTGTCGAGATAGAATGGCGGACCATATTTTTTTACGCGCTCCAGGTTATTCCCCTTGCATGAACTACCGTGAAGGTAAATGATCAACGGCCAATCTTTACCAATAGATTCCTGGTATCCATTTGGAAGATAAGCCAAATAGGGATACGTTTTGGATTTTTCCTTCTTTTGTTGTGGGTTTGCCCCGAGAATGCTTCCTTCAAAGAGAAGAACACAGGCCAGGACCAAAGTCAACATTTTACCAACCATGCTATCTTAATTAAATACTAAATCAAGACAAAATTAATCATTCTGCTTAGAAAAACGGAACTTAAACACTTTTTAACGTTTTGTAACGTTTTCATTTTGAACCATATTAACATTTATTACGGTTCACACGATTTATAAAGCACTGATACAGAGAAGAATTTTGCAATACCTAAAAAGTGGACAATTTTCTTTCAAGAAGCAGATTTCTCATCTCTATTTGTGTCTCCAAGGCTGCTTCGCCTGCCTTTTCTGCAAAATCAGCAGCGGATGATGCATACAAAATTGCGCGTGAGGAGTTCACAAGAAGTCCGCAGTGGTCGTTCATTCCATATTTGGCAACCTCAGAAAGACTACCTCCCTGGGCACCTACTCCCGGAACAAGCAGAAAGTGATGAGGCACAATTTTTCGTATTCCTTCCAGCTCTTCAGCCTTGGTGGCGCCAACCACATACATCATGTTCTCTGAAGTTGCCCATTTTTGCGAAGTATGCAACACCTTTTCAAAGAGCCTTTCACCCCCATCATCCGTCACATATTGGAAATCGAAGGCTCCTTTGTTTGAAGTTAATGCCAACAAAATGACAAATTTGTCCGTGTAGCCCAGGAAGGGTGTAACAGAATCTTCACCCATGTAAGGGGCAATGGTTACTGCATCAAAATCATAAGTTTCGAAAAAAGTACGGGCATACATGGCTGAGGTGTTGCCGATATCTCCACGCTTTGCATCCGCTATCAGGAAAATATCCGGATATCTCTCCCGAATATAATGGACTGTTTTTTCCAGACTGTTCCATCCTTCCAGTCCATTCGACTCATAGAAGGCGAGATTGGGCTTGTAAGCAACACAATATTTTGCAGTTGCATCGATGATCTTCTGGTTAAAATAAAAGATAGGATCGGAAGTATCCAACAGAAAAGAGGGAATTTTCTGAATATCGGAATCCAATCCGACACACAAAAAGGACTCCTTTTTTTTGATCTGTTCGAAAAGCTGTGATTTGTTCATAAGGTGCTGGTGTGTTGATGTGTTGATGTGCTGATGTGCTGATTTGTTGATCAACTGATGTGTTAGGGTGAAAGTGAAGCTGTATCCAGTGATCAACCAATCAACCAATCAAAGTTCGGTTTCTTTTAGGCGTTCGACGTTTTCTTCGTAACGCAGTTTGTCTATAATATCACCGATGTCACCATCCATGATCGCCGGCAGATTGTAGAGTGTAAGGCCAATACGGTGATCCGTCACGCGGCCCTGCGGATAGTTGTAGGTGCGGATTTTAGCAGAACGGTCGCCGGTTGAGACCATCGTCTTTCGTTTGGAGGCAATCTCATCCAGGTATTTCTGGTGCTCCATGTTGTAAATTCGGGTACGAAGCTCCGACATGGCCTTTGCCAGGTTCTTGATTTGGGATTTCTCATCCTGGCAAGTCACGACAATCCCGGTAGGGATATGTGTCAGCCTGATGGCCGAATAGGTGGTGTTGACACTCTGACCTCCAGGGCCTGATGAGCAATAAGTATCCTTGCGGATGTCGGTCTCCCGCAAGTCGATGTCGAACTCTTCCGCCTCTGGCAAGACAGCTACCGTGGAAGCCGAAGTATGAATTCTTCCCTGGGTTTCGGTCTGTGGAACACGCTGAACCCGGTGCACACCAGATTCATATTTCAGGATGCCATATACGTCTTTACCAGTCACTTTGGCAACCAGCTCCTTGAAGCCACCGGAAGTCCCTTCTGAAGTGTTGGTGACCTCGAGTCTCCAGCCAACCCGGTCACAAAATTTGGAGTACATCCTGAAAAGGTCACCGGCAAAGATGGCGGCTTCATCGCCTCCGGTACCGCCACGAATTTCCAGAATGGCATTTTTGCTGTCTTCGGGATCGGCAGGAACGAGCAACATTTTAATCTCATCCTCGAAGGCAGTTACCTTTTGAGTACCCTCCTCGAGCTCCTCCCTTGCCATCTGACGAAGATCTTCATCAGTCTCATTTTCAAGTATTTCTTTTGCCTCCGAAATATTGTTCAAATAATTTCTGTAACGTGTATAGGATTCAACAAGGTCATTCAATTGTTTGTACTCCTGGTTGAGCTTGACGTACCGTTTCATGTCTTTCATGACATCCGGATCGGATATCTGTTGGCTTACCTCATCAAAACGTATTTTGATGCCTTCGTATTTATCGAGCAATGAATTGTCGGACATATAATTTAAAGATTGAAAGTTAAATTTTGATTTTACAAGTGACTAAAATGGTCAAAATGGTCAAAGTGACTAAAGTTGGAGGAGCTAATATTCGAAGGTGCCAAATTGACTTTCGATGGTCACTTTCTTGCCGTCGAAGGGTTCGACACGGCCAATGATTTGGGCTTCCATGCCAAATGAGTGGGCTATGGAAATAATTTCAGCGGCAACCTCCGGATCAACGTATAGTTCAAACCGGTGCCCCATGTTGAAGACTTTGTACATCTCTTGCCAACCGGTACCACTTTGTTGTTGAATCACGCGAAAAAGTTCAGGTATTTCAAAAAGATGGTCTTTGATCACATGCACCTTCTCTACAAAATGAAGTACCTTGGTCTGGGCACCTCCGGAACAGTGAATCATTCCATGAATATTTCCCCGGTAGCTGTCAAGTATCCTTTTTACAACCGGAGCGTAGGTACGCGTAGGGGAAAGCACCATTTTACCAGCATCCAGACCTACCGACTCCATCTTGTCGGTCAGTCGCAGTCCGCCCGAATAGACCAGTTCTAAAGGCAAGGACGGATCAAAACTTTCAGGATATTTTACGGCAAGGTATTTTGAAAATACATCGTGCCGGGCAGAGGTAAGCCCATTGCTTCCCATGCCACCGTTGTAGGCGGTTTCGTAGGATGTTTGGCCAAAGGAGGCAAGCCCAACCACGACATTCCCCGGATGGATGTGGTGGGCAGAGATGACGTCCGATCGTTTCATCCGGCAAGTTACCGTCGAATCTACGATGATCGTCCTTACCAGGTCGCCTACATCAGCAGTCTCACCACCAGTGGGATAGATGGAGATTCCCAACGCCCGCATGCTGCTGCAAAATTCTTCAGTACCCTGGATGATGGCTGCAAGTACCTCCCCCGGAATTAGTTGTTTGTTTCGGCCAATGGTGGAAGAGAGTAAGATATTTTCGATGGCTCCAACACAGATCAGATCGTCGAGGTTCATCACCACAGCATCTTGCGCAATTCCGTTCCAGACAGAGAGATCTCCTGTTTCTCTCCAATACAGATAGGCCAGGGCCGATTTTGTACCGGCTCCGTCTGCATGCATGACGTTGCAATAAAGCGGATCAGCGCCCAGAATATCAGGTACAATTTTACAAAAAGCCTTGGGAAACAGCCCTTTGTCAATATTTTTGATGGCCGCATGAACATCCTCCTTGGATGCAGAAACTCCTCTTCGTAGGTATCTTTGGTTGCTCTCCATAACTCAGGCAAAAATAACATCTTTTTGCCAATTAAATTGTAAAAAGGTCATTGTAAGGCCAAAGCTATTCCACTGGTGAGCTTTGGAATCTCATTCGTCATCCTTAGAAACGCATTTGACATCTTTAGAATCCATTTTGACATCTTTAGAATCTATTTTGACATCTTTAGAAACGAATTTGACATCTTTAGAATCCATTTTGACATCTTTAGAATCTATTCCATCACCTTCAAAATTCAAATCTCATATCTCATAACTCATATCTCATAACTCATATCTCATAACTCATATCTCATATCTCATATCTCATAACTCATATCTCATATCTCATATCTCATTCCTCATATCTCATTCCTTGTACTTCTCCCTGTACTCCGAAGAGATGACCTTAAATTCGGTTCGCCTGTTGAGCCTGTGGCAGATTTCACGCTCCTCCTCTTTCTTCAAGCTCTCGATAAATTTGCAACCAAGCGTTTGTCCTTTTTTCAGGAAAGGATCGGCTTTGACCAATTTAGCATCAACGACCTTGGGCACTTTTGCCCCATAGCCTTTGGCAGTGAGCCTTCCAGCTTGAATTCCCTTTGCGATCAGATAATCTACGACCGATTGCGCCCTTTTCTGCGAAAGAAGCTGATTTTCCACATCATTTCCGCGGCAGTCGGTGTGGGCCATCAGTTCGATGGCGACTGTCGGGTTCTCTTTCAAGAGCGATACGAGTGTATCCATGGCGGTAACGGACTCAGGCAAAAGATCAAATTTGCCAAATTCATAGAAGATATTATCCACATTAATAGGCTGATCTACTGGGGTCAACTCAATTTTAAAGTTGAAATTTTTCCCCTGATCCAATCCAACCGTCGAAAAAGAAGCCTTGGCATTCAGAAAACCCTTCTTGAAGGCAGTTACCAGGTATTCAACTCCTGGTTTCAATTTGAAATTAAAAGAGGCATTTTCGGCCTTCAGCCTGAGCATTGTTCCATCGGTTCCAATCAGCTTGACAGAGGCCCCTTCGATTTGAACTCCTGTCTCCTTGTTGTACAGGGTCCCTTCCACGCCGTATGATTTGGGTGGAAGCATAAAAGAGTAAATATCATCCCCCTTGCTACCCTCCCTAAAGCTGGAAAAAAAGCCTTTTTCCTCACCCGGATAAAAGGAAATAGCAAAATCATCCCCCGTTGAATTGATGGGAACACCCATGTTTTCGACTTTCCATTGGTTGTTTTCCTGGGGTGTGGCCCTAAAAATATCCAAACCTCCCAGACCTACATGAGAATCTGACGAAAAGTACAGTTCACCGTTGTCACGGATAAAGGGGAACATTTCGTTGCCTGCCGTATTGATTTGTGGACCCAGGTTTCGTGGTTCACCCCATTTGTTCTCTCCGCTCTTTTCGGACACCCAGATATCATTTCCCCCGAACCCTCCTGGCCTGTTGGAAACAAAATAGATCTTCTCACCCTCTTTCGAAACCGATGGATGTGCCGCCACCAGACTATCTTTTCCAATGGTCATTTTGACAGCCCTGCTCCAACTTCCGCTCACCAGGTTTGATTCGTAGATCCCAACTTTGGCATCCTTTCCACTTTCCGACAGGGAACGGGTAAAATAGAGGGTATTGCCTGTAATGTCAAAACAAGCAGCACCTTCCTGGTCGATGGTATTGACCATGAGGGTCTCCTCCAGTCGTTTGGGTGGGTCCCATCGTTTCTTCTCCGCATTGAACAAGGACCTGAAAAGGTCGGAATTGTACTCTCCATCAACCTGATTCTTCTTTTTTCCGGTGGCATCTTCCCTGGCAGAGGTAAAAACTACTTCGGTCTGTATCAAACCGGGATAGACAGCGGCATAGTCAGACCATATTGAGTTGATATCTTTCAGGTTTTCAATTTTATAATTTGAAGGTTTGGTGAGTAGCTCTCTCGCAGTCTGACATGAAGTAATCCCGTTCAGTGCCCTTTCGTCTTTTGGATTGACTGCCAGAAATTTTTGATAGTTTTTGATGGCTTCGGGATATTTTCCATTGGAGCGCAACACCTCTGCATAGCGAAGTACAATCATCAGATCATTGGGATCTTTGTAGATCGCACTCTTGAAATAGCTTTCAGACTGACGGTATTGACCAACATTGTAAAATGCTTCGGCAATTTTTAACTGAATGGCTGCTTTTTTCTCCCTTCCCTTCGTTTTGGGATAAATTTTTCGGTAAGACGTTATACTTTTGAAATATTCCCCATTGTCGAATGAGATGCCTGCCATTCTGGTCTGGTGCGAAACCGAGCATCCTTCGCCAAGAAATAGCAACACGATAATGGCTAAAACGGATCCAAACTGTCGGATCATCCTTTCTGTTTTGATAGGTTCGAATCGGTACAATTGTAATTCTATGCGGCTATTCTGAAGCTTTCGGCAAGAATATCGGACAAATATATAGTAAAAGGAAGAGAAATCTTCGGGAAAAAGTATCTTTGCAAAAACAAAAAAACAAAATATGTCACAAGCAGAGATTCATACCGCTAAAGGAGTCATGAAAGTTAATTTTTACGACGAAGATGCTCCCGGAACAGTAGCCAATTTTACAAAACTGGCCAAAGAAGGATTTTACAATGGCCTTACTTTTCACAGGGTGATCCCGGATTTCGTGATCCAGGGTGGATGCCCAAAAGGTACCGGTGGCGGCGGTCCAGGATATACCATCAAATGTGAACTGGATGGTGAGAACCAATACCACGACCGCGGCGTATTGTCTATGGCACATGCCGGAAGAAATACGGGTGGGTCACAATTTTTTATCTGTCACAGCCGTACCAACACCAAGCACCTCGACCGCAACCACACCTGTTTTGGCAAGGTTTATGAGGGTGTCGAGGTAATAGATGCCATCCGCCAGGGCGACAAGATTGAGAAGATTGTCATTGTCGAAGCATAAGACAAAATTGCTCGCTAAATTGATACGATGGGATTAAAAGAGGAAATTCTGCGGAGGAGAACGTTTGGTATCGTCAGTCATCCGGATGCAGGAAAAACGACACTTACTGAAAAATTACTGCTGTTCGGAGGTGCCATCCATGTCGCCGGCGCCGTAAAGAGTAACAAAATTAAAAAAGGAGCCACCTCCGACTTTATGGAGATTGAACGTCAGCGTGGCATCTCCGTCGCAACCTCAGTGATGGGATTCGAATACAGTGGGTACAAGATCAATATCCTGGATACGCCCGGTCACCAGGATTTCCAGGAAGATACCTTTCGAACCTTGACGGCCGTCGACAGTGTCATCATTGTCATAGATGCTGCCAAGGGGGTTGAGCCTCAGACAGAAAAACTGATGGCCGTTTGCAGAATGCGCAAAACACCTGTGATCGTCTTTATCAACAAGATGGACAGGCCATCAGGCGATACTTTTGACCTGCTCGATGACATTGAGAAGCAGCTGATGATCAAAGTCAGACCGCTGAGTTGGCCAATCAACAATGGGCCCGAATTCAAAGGTGTCTACAACATCTTCGACAGCAGCCTAAGTATCTTCAACCCCAGTATTACAGAGATTGAAAAAGGAATCAGTTTTGAAAATCTGAACGACCCAGCTCTTGATCAATTGATTGGCAATGATGCGATTGTGCTACGAGAAGACCTCGAAATGGTAGAAGGCGTCTATCCTGAATTTGACCATGCAGCCTACCTCACCGGGGAATTGGCTCCTGTCTTCTTTGGCAGTGCGCTCTACAACTTCGGTGTGCGGGAATTGCTTGACACCTTCGTAAAGCTGGCACCCTCACCAAGGCCCAAAAAGTCGGAAGAAAGACTCGTAAGTCCGGATGAAGAGGCATTTACAGGATTTGTATTCAAGATTCACGCCAACATTGATCCCAACCACAGAAGCAGGATTGCCTTCGTCAAGATTTGCTCGGGAATGTTTGAGAGGAACAAAAACTACAGGCACATACGTTTGGCCAAGGTGTTCAAGTACTCTAGTCCTACTGCCTTCATGGCCGACAAAAAAGAGGTGATCGAGATTGCATTTCCGGGTGACATCATCGGATTGCCAGATACAGGAAATTTCGTCATAGGAGATACTGTCACCGAAGGAGAAATCCTGCACTACAAAGGGATACCCTCCTTTTCGCCCGAGATATTCAGGTACATCGAGAATGCCGATCCGATGCGTTCCAAACAACTTGCCAAAGGAGTGGACCAGCTGATGGATGAAGGTGTAGCCCAGCTATTTACCAGTCAGCTAAATGGCCGGAAAATTATCGGAACTGTTGGTGCGCTCCAATTCGAAGTGATTGAATACCGTCTCGATCACGAATACAATGCCAAATGCCGTTGGGAATCTATCTCCTTGTTCAAAGCCTGTTGGATAGAGAGTGATGACAAAGCCGTGTTGGATGATTTCAAAAAACGGAAATACAACAAAATGGCACTCGACAAACAAGGCAGGGATGTGTTTTTGGCCGATTCCTCCTTTATTCTGGACATGGCCCAGCGCGATTTTCCAAAGATTAAATTTCATTTTACTTCTGAATTTTAAAAGGGAGGTCACTTATTGTCTACTGGCAGTTAGCACTTTAGCCAAATTTTGTATATTTACTGTCAAATTTTTGAAAATCAGAAACTACCACACTATACAAGATGAAAGAACTTCTTATTTCAATTCTACTCCTTTTCATGCTCTCGTCTGCTTTTGCGCAACAAGGAGCAAATGCCATTGGAAGTTCGGAAGAGGTCATCTATGGAAGAAAAAATGGAATGGCACTGACCATGAATGTGCTTACACCCCAGGTAAAATCAAACCAAAGGGGGATCATTCTGGCCATCAGTGCCGGACTGCAATCCAGCTTCGAAATGGCTCTTGAATGGTCTGGCTCGGTTGCACAACCTTATTTGATGAAAGGGTACACAGTCTTCGAAGTGTGCCATGGTTCGGCACCAAAATACAACAACATCGAAATTGTATCTGACCTGCACCGCGCCGTCAGGTATATCCGGTACAATGCTGTCAAATACAACATCGATCCCAATAGACTTGGCATGACTGGCGCCTCATCGGGAGGTTATCTTTCATTGATGATGGGTACTACAGGATCCGAATCTGATCCAAACGCCAAAGATCCTGTCGATAGGGTTGCCGGGAATGTACAGGCTGTTGCCTGCTTCTTTCCACCTACCGATTTCCTTAACTTCGGCAAAACCGGAGTAGTTTCCCTGGGCACCGGCAGGCTTTCTGATTACAGGGCTGCCTTTGAATTCAGCAATTGGAACAAACAGACAAGACACTTCGAAATGATCACCGATTCGACTCTCCTGCTAAAAATTGGCCGTCAGATCTCACCCATTTACCAGGTTACTGCCACTTCCGCCCCAACAATAATTGCCCACGGCAACATGGATGAGCTGATTCCCTTGCAGCAATCCCAACTTTTTATACAAAAATTAAAGGAGCTGAACGTCCCGTGCGAACTGATGATCAAAGAAGGCGGTACCCACAAGGCATGGCCTGACATCCTGAATTACCTGGTTGCTTTTTCGGATTGGTTTGACAGGTATTTAAAATAGAGGAGACTGGGGGACCGGGGGACTGGGACGAAGTAAGATGCGAGGTCAGGAAGATGAGCACTGGGCTGATTGGAGACTTTGCAAATACGGGGTTAAACTCTGAAAAGGTTGACTGTGAATAGCCAGGGGTGATGCGTGCAGAACCACTGAAAAATAGAATTTCAACCGTTCAACATTCGCGGTAGCAGTCATTAGGCAAGGTATGGTAAAGGTTCCGGTCCCTGAGCCTGCCAAAGGACAAATGGAAAGACCAAATATTGAAAAACGAAGCCAACACGACAAGATCATGAAAAAATGTGGATTAATACTCCTATTTGCAATTCTGTTCACAGTATCCGGATTTACTCCGGCAAAAAAGAGAACCACCATCTTTACCATCGGCGATTCGACCATGGCCAACAAAGACACCTCCAGGAACAATCCCGAAAGAGGATGGTGCCAGGTACTACCCTACTTTCTTGACAAAGATCGTGTAGTGGTAGACAACAGGGCAAAAAATGGGAGAAGTTCCAAAAGCTTCCTCGACGAAGGTTTGTGGAAAGGGGTGCTCGATGTGCTTCAACCTGGTGATTTTGTCTTTGTACAATTTGGGCACAATGATTCAAAACCGGATGCAGCCCGTCGCACCGATGCACACACCACCTACCGGGATAACCTGATTCGATATGTAATGGAGACCCGCGAAAAGGGAGCAACACCCATTCTCTTTACTTCGATTGTCAGACGTTCATTTGATACGATGGGAAAGTCAATCAATACTTTGGGCGATTATCCGACTGTAACCAGAGAGGTAGGTAAGGAATTTCAGGTTCCCGTTGTCGATCTCAACTCCTTGACAGAACAGTTGATAGATGGAATGGGTGCCGAAGGATCGAAAGCCCTCTTCATGATTTTTGAGCCAGGCGTCAGCAAATTAGATCCCAATGGCAAGGTTGACAATACCCACCTCAATCCGTTGGGGGCATTCAAAGTTGCCGAATTGGCGATCCACGGCATCAGGGAACAAAAATTACCCCTTGTAAAATTTATCTTAAAAGAGGTAAACTACCGCACCGACTTTCGTGGTAACGTCGACCGAAAAGCATTGGTTAACAGACACAATGTTATAGTAGAAGCAGTCGACACGCTCTCCTCGCTGAGCGTTGGAAATGGCAATTTTGCATTCACTGCGGATGCTACCGGATTACAGACTTTTCCCGAAGTTTACGAAGGTGGTATTCCTCTTGGAACACAATCGCAATGGGGATGGCATGATTTCCCAAACATTGCCGCCCTCAAGCCGCAAGAGAGCCTGAAGGATTATAATTTCCATGGCAGGGCAGAGCCATACGCCGTCCAGTTGAAGAGTCCGCAACGCGCAAAAGATGCCGGCGACTATTTCCGTGCCAATGCGCACAGGCTGCACCTGGGCCTTATCGGACTTGGAATGCGCAAAAAAGATGGTTCTGAGGTTAAAATTTCCGACATCAAGGAGCTTAAGGAAGAGCTGAACCTATGGAAAGGGGAGATTCACAGTTCATTCAAGGTAGAAGGAATTCCGGTGGAAGTGACCACCATCTGCCATCCAGATCTGGATTTGATCTCTTCCAGCATCACCTCTCCTTTGATTGATGCGGGCAGGTTAAAAATCAAATTCAGTTTCCCCTACCCTACCGGGAACCACATGGATGGAGGATGCAACTTTAAAAGTCCCGAAAAACACAAGACAACCGCCATCCAGGTCAATGAAAACAGCCTCCTGTTCGAACGAGAGCTGGATGCAACGCGCTATTGTACCAAAGTCGACTGGAAAGGCTCGGCAAGGATGGAGGAGAAGGAAGCTCACCTTTTCGAACTTTGTCCAAAAGGGAAAAGCATTGAGATTAGTTGCTTTTTTTCGAAAGAGAAAAGTTCGGCAGTGCTGGCCAATTTTACCGAAACGAGTCTCAGCAGCCAAGCAAAATGGAGCTATTTCTGGAACCGTGGGGGTGCCGTCGATTTCTCGGGAAGTACTGATCCTCGTGCCTTTGAGCTGGAAAGAAGGGTGGTTCTTTCGCAATACTTAATGGCCATTCAGTGTGCTGGAAATGTTCCGCCTCAGGAAACAGGACTTACCTACAACAGCTGGTATGGCAAATTTCACCTGGA
>CAZGSQ010000038.1:0-29861 GCA_964528535.1 uncultured Tangfeifania sp.
TACCACCGGAACAGTTGCCTTGCTCTCCGATATCGCCAGCGGCACAGCCACAAACGTTTCGGGAATAGTTGCTCCTGCCAACGGTGGCACCGGAATAGCCAATAATTCGGCCATGACAGTTACCGGCGTAGGAAATTATGGATTTACAAGAACTTTAACGAATACTACCAATGTTACTTTCCCTACCTCGGGGACCCTTGCCACACTTTCTGGGTCAGAAGCCTTCACAAACAAAACGATCAACGGATTAACCCCGACGGCTTTGGCCACAGGCTTTACCATCTCAGGCGGGACCACCTCCAAAACATTGACGGTACCTTTGGATGCTTCTGTATCGGGGACAAATACAGGGGATAATGCGGTTAACTCTTTGTACAGTAGCTTGGTTACCAACGCCAATCATACGGGGGATGTTACCGGTGCGACTGCTTTAACCATAGCAGCCAATGCGGTCAGCTATGCCAAGATGCAAGATGTGAGTAACTTTAGCAGATTGTTAGGCAGCTCGACTTCTGACAATGAAATTCAGGAGATCACACTGGGAACCGGCCTAAGTATGTCTGGCTCAACTTTGAACTCGACAGGAGGAACGGTTACAAGTATAACTGGAACTTTGCCAATCACAGTGGCAACTGGAACCACCACCCCAGTCATCGCAATAAATGCTGCAACAACTTCAGCAGCCGGAAGTTTGAGCGCTGCAGACAAGATCAAACTGGATGCATTTCCAAATTTATCGGTACAAGCACTCTCAGGGCTCACACCTACCTGGGCTGCAGGAAGCGGCATCAATGCTTCGATCACGCTTACAGGAGGAACCACGATTGCAATGAGTGGATTGACCGCTGGAGCGAGTGGGAACCTTACAGTAAACAATGCAGCAACTGCCTATACGTTGGCCTTTTCGGGCTACACAAACAAAATTAACCCTGGCATCTATGCTTCCGGAAATACTGTAAGCACTTCAGGCGGTTCGAAAGTGGATGTCTTCAGTTGGTATTATGATGGATCCACCCTGTTCTGGAATGGAACGCTAAACTATCAATAGTGGTTTCAGGGTACTAAAAATGGAATTGCATGGTCCATTTTTATTCAATGCAAGATGACAACTTCGAATTTAACGTGATTTCTAAAAGGGATAAAAAAACGCCAACATTCAAAACATTCTGCGTGAGTAGTTTGTCATATAATTAGTTGGCCGGAGTTTCCAATTACAGCTTGAAAATTTTCTACCAGATAACCAATGGCAACCATGAATCTTAAAACATTACTTTTCACGATCCAACTGGTGGCCTCTATCTCCATCAACAGTTTGGCGCAGGAGTTGTCATTGAAAATTAACCTTCGCGGAGTTTTCGAAAGCACAATTACCCTTAAGCCCTTGACAGGAGCCTCTGATTCAAAGTTGATAGGTGAAAGGGCAGGAATTAAAAATGGAGAGACGGTCATTTTTCCAATCACCCGGGATCTTTTGCCCGGAGAATTCCTTGTCCATTTCGAGAGCAAAGGGAAGGCGGATGGAACACCCAGTCCTTCAGATAAGCATCTGTTAATGAGCAACCAATCTGTTGAGATATTTGTCAATCCACTTTTCTGCAACTACGCAGACAGCACCTGGTTTCAAAAGGAGGAGAAAGAAAATACCGCAATGGGCAGATTCAACCTGGAGAATAGCAGACAAAAGGGGCAACTCCGACTGTTGCAAAATTTTTTGATGGGCTACAACGACACACAATCCAAAATTTATCTTCTTGGAACAGTTGAATATAACAAAAAACGGGACTTTTTCAACCAATGGGTCCAATCGCAAACGGTTCTTTACAAAGAGCTTTATGCCAGTCATTTTTTTCAGTTTCAGTATCTTCCCATGCTGAAATTCCAAGGAAACGAAACCGAAAAAATGCAAAGTTTGCTCGATCACTATTTCGACGGAGTAGATTTTAAAGACTCACTGCTTACCAGGACGACCAACCTGAAGGAGTGGATGAATGGATATGTAAATATTTATGGTTCAATGGCTAAGACTGATGGTGAAAGGGACTCTTTGTTGACTTTAGCCGGTTTTAGGGCAATAGAGAAGGCAAAAAGAGGCCATCCGAAAGTATATGGCTGGATGGTAGACTATTTTTATTCCGGCTATGAATCCTTCCAGGTTGGAGGTGGAATGACCATGCTACAGCAATATTTGGATGATCCCCAATGTTTCACAGCAAAAAGAGAGCAAATCATCAAACGTATCGAAAGTATGACAAGACTTTCCAAGGGCACGCTGGCCCCCGACTTTACATTAAAAGACAGTAAGGGAGAGCTTTTCAATCTTCATGCATTCAAAGGAGCAGCCAAATACAAATTATTGCTTTTTTGGTCGGCCGATTGTGACCACTGCAGGCAACTCGTAAGTCAGTTGAATCAATGGTACCTGGAGCCATTCAACAAGGCGAAGCTGGACATTGTAGCAGTGAGCATGGATGATACCGCGACAGAGGTTCAAAAGTGGGAGCAAGAGGTACCTTCCCTGCCGGGATGGAAGCATCTTCGCACCACAGGAGGTGTAAATTCTTCTTTGGCAACCAATTATGCGTTGTTAAGCACACCTGTTATGTTTCTGATAGACAGCAAAAACAACATCATCAAGGCTGTACCTGATACCCTGGATAAATTGATCACTGAAATAGGTAAAATATAGATCATGTCAAACATTTCAAACTAACAATATGAACCGCCTGCTCCTTTATCTGACTATTTTTTTTGCGCCTCCCTGCATGGGTCAGAGTGGCTTTTTCTGGTCGCACAATGCAGTTTGTGGGACAACTACCGTGACCGATGTGGATGGAAATGTGTACAATACGGTGGCAATTGGCTCTCAATGCTGGCTGAAGCAGAACCTGGCTACCACCAAGTACAACGATGGCACCGCTATTCCCAACGTGACTGACAACGCTGCCTGGATGGCACTTGCTACCGGTGCCTACAGCTGGTACAACAACGATGCTGCAACCAACAAGGCAACCTACGGTGCCCTCTACAACTGGTTCGCAGTCGACAACAATGCCGCCTCCAAAATAGCAAGTAACGGGGGCAAAAACATTTGTCCCGCCGGTTGGCACGTTCCCAGCTATGCCCAATGGGGAGTTTTGGAAAATTTCCTCATAGCCAATGGATACAATTATGACGGTTCTACTTCGGGGAACAAATATGCCAAGTCGATGGCTTCTGTTACACTTTGGAGTTCAGACGGAGGTGCCGGAACAGTTGGAAATTCTGATTACCCTGCTTATCGCAACAAAAGCGGATTTTCCGGGCTTCCAGGGGGCATTCGTAGTACTGCCGGAGTATTTGATTACATGACTTTATGGGGTTACTGGTGGTTTTCCAGTCAGTTGGATGCATTTCCCACAAATGCCTATTCTGTCATGCTAAATTCTCAGAACAATGCATCCTATGCCAGTGCAATTGATAAGATTCGAGGACATTCGGTTCGGTGCCTGAAAAACAGTACCGAACCACTCCCGTGCGGAGAATTAATTGTCAAGGATCTGGACAACAACAGTTACCATACGGTACAAATAGGAACCCAATGCTGGATGAAAGAGAATCTGGCTACCACCAAGTACAACGATGGGAGTTCCATCCCCAATGTCACCGACAATACGGCCTGGAGCAACCTGACGACTGCCGGCTATAGCTGGTACAACAACGATGCAGCTACCTACAAAGCTGTTTATGGAGGTTATTACAACTGGTACGTTGGCGACAACAATACGGGAACAAAGGTGGCCAGCAACGGAGGCAAGAATGTATGCCCCTCAGGCTGGCATGTCCCAAGCACTGCCCAATGGATGGTCCTGGAGAATTACCTGATCGCCAACGGATACAACTACGATGGTACGATTTATGCAACTTATGACGGTACCCATCAAGAGCAAAATAAGATTGGGAAAGCCCTGGCATCTTCGGGTTGGACCAATGGGAACAGTGGCGCTGGAGCCCCGGGAAATGGCACTTTCCCGGAAAATATAAACAAGAGCGGTTTTACCGGTCTCCAGGGCGGACAGAGAGTTAACGACGGAACTTTTGGCGGCGCTGCCACAAGTTGCGGCTACTGGTGGTGTACAAATTCGTATTATAATGTAGCCGTAACCGACAAAGGATGGCCGCATTTCATTTATCCAGATATTCCACTTTTCCAGGATAATCAGTGGGCATACAAAAACTCCGGATTAAACATCCGATGCCTCAAGGATTAAGTTTTTCGAAATGGCTGCCACCGGAAGGCGAAAAACTATTTTCAACCTTGAAGAAAAGAAAAGGGACAACTACCGGAGATATTGAACCGGCACTTGTCCCTTTTGTTCATTTGCAATTGCCAACACGCTGTCAGCAAAAATAAATCACCTACTCCTTGCTGAAGGCGGCATCAAAAGCCAGTGTGCTCGGGGAAAAATCGATTCTCTTCACGAATGCACAGGATTCGGCGGCACCCATTTCGCGGTCCATGCCACTGTCTTCCCATTCGACGGAGAGTGGGCCGGCGTATCCGATGTCGTTCAGCGCGCGGATGATGTTTTCGAAGTTGATTCTTCCCCTGCCAACGCTTCTGAAATTCCAATATCGCCGGCTATCGCCAAAATCGAGATGTCCGCCAAAGACTCCAGAGGTGCCAGGATGTTCGTTCCAGGAGGCATCTTTCATGTGCACATGGAAAATCCGCTCGGCGAAGACATAGATGAATTTGGTATAATCGACGCCCTGGTAACCCAGATGGCTCGGATCGAAGTTGAAGCCGAACGCCGGATGGTTGTTCACCGCCTTCAATGCCCTTCGTGCAGTCTCGATGTCGAAGGCGATCTCGGTAGGGTGAACTTCAAGTGCATATTTGACTCCCATTTTTTGGTATGCATCCAGGATTGGCGTCCAGCGAGCCGCAAAATCATCGTACCCAGCCTGGATCATCTCTTGTGATACGGCAGGAAAAGAGTAGTTCAGGTGCCAGATAGAACTTCCGGTGAATCCATTGACCACTTTTAATCCAAGCATTTTTGCCACCTCACCGGTTTTAATCACCTCGGCAGCGGCCCTTTGCCGAATGCCTTCGGGGTTGCCATCTCCCCAGATGGCATCCGAGAGCATCCCCTTGTGCCGAACATCGGCATTGTCGCAGACTGCCTGACCAACAAGGTGCGTTGAAATGGAAAAAAGTTTCAGGTTGTATTTCTTTAGTAACGCCAATTTTGCGTCGCAGTAAGCCTGGTCTGCCTTTTCGACCTCGATGTGATCTCCCCAACAAGCGAGCTCCAATCCATCGTAACCAAAGGAAGCTGCTTTCTTACAAACCTCTTCCAGGGTTAAATCGGCCCATTGGCCGGTAAATAGGGTAACGGGTCTTTTCATGGTTGTTATAATTTAGATTTGATTGATTTTGATAAAGTACTTGGAATATTTGGAGTACTTCAAGTACTTAGAGTGGCAAATAGCATTTCAACCCAATCGCAAATTTACGCTGTCAATAACTCTAAGTACTCCGAACTTTAAGTCCTCCAAACTCTTAAAATTTAACCCACTTTGTGGTGTCGTCGTAACCGGCTTTGACAACGGCATCTATAAACATCATGCCACGGATTCCATCTTCCACCCCGGGGAAATCGAGCCACTCGGCCTTGGGCGTCTCTTTGTTCATCCTTGCCCTGAGAGTGAGTGAGAAGTTGCGGTAGATGTTGGCGAATGCCTCCAGGTATCCCTCGGGATGACCTCCCGGTGTGCGGGTATTGTGTTTGGCGATGTCGCTCATGTAGCCATTTCCTACCCGGATGATCTCGGCTGGTCGGTCACTCCATCTGACGAAAAGGGTGTTGGGTTCGTGCTGGTTCCACTCCAGACCACCTTTGTCGCCATAAATCCGTAGCTTGATGGCATTCTCTTCGCCTGCAGCGATCTGGGTAGCCATCAGGACGCCTTTGGCCCCATTTTCGAATCGGAGCAGGGCGGCGCCATCGTCATCGAGCAGCCTTCCGGGTACGAAGACATTCAATTCTGCGCAAAGCTCAACGGTTTTCAGTCCGGTGACATATTCTGCAAGGTGGTGGGCATGGGTTCCAATGTCACCCATGGCTCCTGCCTTCCCTGATCTCTTTGGATCGGTTCTCCAGGAAGCCTGTGCATTACCGGCATCCTCCAACTTTGTAGAGAGCCATCCCTGCGGATATTCCACAAAGATCTTTCTTATTTTGCCAAAATCGCCGCGGCGCACCCGTTCTCTGGCCTCCTTAACGGCAGGATAACCCGAATAGGTATGGGTCAATGCCAAGAGGCTGCCAGTCTCCTGAATCTTGGCTTTCAATTGAAGCGCCTCATCAAGGGTAAAGGTGATGGGTTTGTCGATAACGACATGGAATCCACTTTCGAGGGCCATCATGGCCGGTTCGAAATGGGCAAAATTTGGTGTAACGATGGTGACGAAATCCATTCTCTCACCTTCAGGAAGCATGATCTCCTTTTCGAACATCTCCCGGTAGGTCCCATAAATTCTGCTTTCAGGCAGAAAGTAAGAGATTCCGGAGCTAAGCGATATTGCCGGATCAATGCTGAAACATCCGCAAACCAGTTCTATCTGGTTATCCATCAAAGCGGCCAAACGGTGGATGGCGCCAATGAAGGCATCGCTGCCACCGCCAACCATTCCCATGCGTAATTTACGATTCATCTGTATCTAATTTTGGTTTCATTTGCCAGATGGAATACCCCTGAGTTTACAATCATCCCGGTTGGTTATTCCGAAATCATGGGTATTTCATCTGTCTGGTTTTGAATTAAACTTTGGCATTAAAGTTAGAAAAAAAGTGAACCAAAGTGAACTAAAGTGACTAAAGTGACAAAAATTTCAGGAGCAAATCATTGTTGATAAATATTGGAAACCCAAACCATATTTTGTCGTTTGAAAATAAAATGGTTTTATATTTTTGAGCGAGCATAAAAATCTGAAAAATTAACGCGAAAATATATTTTTTCCAAATTTCAACTACCAATAAATAGGCCTTTCCTCCATGAAACGATCAAAACTCCTGCTGTTTATTTTGACCACAATTTTTTGTGCCTGGGTAGTTGTTGGGATCGTCATCCGGATTCAGGTGAAGGTAAGCAACTGGCGTAGATTGGGAGAGATCGAAGAAGTAGATGCTTCAAGTTACCGCACTTTCAGTAAATTTGTGGATGATATTGAGTCGGAAACAGAATGGAATGTTGAGATAATCAGCGGATTAAGGTCCCGCGAAAAGCAGAAGGAACTTCAACGTGAAAATGCAAAAAATGCCTCAGTCGACAAAAGTCGCCATGTACTTGGACGGGCCATCGACATCAACCTCTACCAAAAAAACTGGCTGTGGAGAATCTGGTTGAAGAAATACAATTCCAAGAAGGACTGGCGTAACAGCGGCGTAGTTAAGATTGCCGAAAAATATGGCTTGCTCTGGGGAGGAAGCTACCACAATTACCATGATCCCGTGCACTTTGAGATAAAATAAAAGAAGGAAAAGGAAAAAGGGAGAACGCAACTATTTTAATTGGTGCGTTCTCCCTTTTTATGTCAGCTTGAGAGTCCCCGAGTTTAGCTTTTGGGTATTTCCCTTCTCCTTTCTCCTTTTGCTTTATCCTTTCGCCTTCTCCTCTTTCGGTTTCCCCGGAACAGGAACGGTAAAGGCTTTGAGGTCGTATGCTCCCAATTCGAGTTTAGCCGGCATTAGGCTTACTGTAGAATTGAATATCTCATCGTAGGTAACCTCGTTTCCGGTATAGGCTGATTCGCGTCCCATGACGGCTGTAAGGCAAGAAATAGCAGTTTCGACGGCTTGATTCAATGGCTTGTTGGCCCGGATGTGGTTGATAAAATCCACATGTTCTAGGGTGTAAGGATCTGTCTGTTTGTGCTCTGCCTTTTCCTTTTCACCATCCGTTTTCCAGATGACATTACCTGTGAGGTCTTTGATTTCGTGGTTGCCACCGGCTCCGGCACTGTTCCATGACCCTTTGGTGCCTTGAATGAATTCTGATACATTGTTCTTGCATCCGTCGATTTGGCGGCACATGCTGTGCAGGCGAACGCCTCCTTCGTATTCAAAATCAATGCTGAATTCATCAAATTGGTCGCCGGTGAGCCTTCTGTGGCGTGCCCCAAAACCGACTGCCTTTACAGGTTTTTTACCCGAGAACCAGTTGAAAACGTCCAGATTGTGGACGTGTTGTTCAACGATGTGATCGCCTGATAGCCATTTCCAGTTGACCCAGTCGCGGACCATCAGTTCCATGTCGCTCCAGCTTTTCTCACGATTTCTGTACCAAAGCATGGATTGATTCCAGTAAACGGTTCCTGAGACAATCTCACCGATCATCCCTTTTTGAATCTGCTTGAACGACTCAACATATTTTCTTTGGTGGTGACGCTGTGTGCCAGTAACGACAACCAATCCCTGGGATTCGGCTTTCTTGGCAGTTGTCATAATCATCCGTGCACCAGGACCATCTACGCAAACGGGTTTTTCCATGAAGACGTGCTTTCCTGCTTCAACCGCAGCCTCAAAATGTGTTGGACGGAAAGCAGGAGGTGTGGCGATGATCACCAAGTCGATATCAGATGCCAATACTTTCTTGTAATTATCGAAACCCGTAAAACATTTGTCATCAGGTATTTCGACTTTGAATTTATCCCTTATGGTCTTGCGGCAACCATCGATGCGGTCCTGAAAGAGGTCGCCAAGGGCAACTATTTGAAGGTTAGGACCGGCGCTCAGGAAATTGACCGCAGCACCTGTGGCCCGGCCTCCGCAACCAATCAAACCAGCCCTGAGAGGTTTGCCATCATTGGCAAAATCCATCAGTTCGGGAATGTAGGCATTTGCCAGATTTGCAATTGGAACAAGTGCCGGTGTCTTGTCGCCGGTACTGCAGGAGGAAATGATGGATCCTGCACCCAGTGTACTGGCTGCTCCGACTACGGCAGCACTCCTGAAAAAATCTCTTCTGTTGACCGAATTTTTGCTCATGATGTTAGTTTGTTATTTTGGTGAGATGAAATCTGTACCAAAGATATAAATTAGTTAACGGATACAAATGTTCCTGCAGCCGAGATTACTCAAATTATACGGATAAAAAAATAATAGCTGTAGCTGGTTCGAAATAGTGAATTCAGACAGGTTTATATTTCTCCACCATTTTAGTTCCCCACTACTCTATATCAATTGTTTACTTTCAACTATTGGTTCAATCCTTCTGCCTCGCAAACTACCCTGAAACCAATTCCTTTGATATCTGAGAACCACCAGATGCTCTTTGGTTGCTGGGGATCGGTTTTCAGCCAATTGGCTGTCTGTGTGAAGTCTCTGGCTGCAGAGCGCACGGCTTCAGCCTCCGAATTGTAACTGCCACCTCTGACGACATGTTCCTCTCCGGATTCTGGACCTTTGGGATCACGCACCGAACTTCCTGTGGATTTGTAGGCATCGGCATTGTACCAATCGGAGCAGTATTCGGCAATATTTCCTGCCATATTCTTCAATCCGAACGGATTGGCCCTGACGAAAGTTGGTTCCTGTGATTTGCCGGAGGAGTTCCGCGCATAAACAACATAACTGTTGATCAAGGTTGTGTCTACTCCAAGGATTTTGTTGCGCAATCCTTTGGCTACAAATCTTTTGGGATCTCCCTTGAAGAAATAGGGAGTCTCGGTTCCTGCACGGCAGGCAAATTCCCATTCAGCCTCTGTAGGCAGTCGGTATTTTTTCCCTGTTATCTTGGAAAGCCATTGGCAGTAAGTCTTCGCACCATAATGGGTCATGGTAATGGCCGGTCGCTGGCCACTTCCCCATCCCTGATCGGGGATGCCAAACGGTGGCGTCGGACCACTGATGGCGTCGGGACTATTTGCATTCTTCTCCATGACTATCTGGGGATCCAATCTTCCTTCCGACATGGTTGAGGCATAGAATGCCCAATATTCATCCCAGGTCACTTCAACCTCACCCATAAAATAGGAGGAAAGAGTTACCGATCGAACCGGACCTTCATCCTTGTTTCTAAGAGGTTCATTTTCATCGCTTCCCATTTTGAAGGTGCCTCCTTTCACTGGAACCATGTTGAAGGCAATGGAGGTATTTGGAATGTGTTCTTCAAATTTTGAGAAAGAGGTGATTTTTGTGGGCTCCGTGAAATGCGCCCTGGAGGTGTTGGCGACAGGAATTCCCTGCATCTTTTGGTGTTTGTAATTTGGATTGAAATGCCCTACATCCAGGTGACAGTTGATGCACTGCAACTTCAGTTTCTCAGCATTGTTCTCATAATAGAGATGGGCAGTACCTCCTTCTGCCGACAAACTCTTCGAAAATAGTGTCTGGTGGCATTTCGTACAGGATTCGTTGTAAACAATTTTTACTGCATGGTCCAACTCTCCTTTTGCCTGCCAGTTGAAGGATGCACTTTTTTTAAAGTAAAATCCATAAAGGTCGCTAAGTCCGGTTTTAGCCTTCACCGTTAGGTAGTTAAAACTTCCTTTCGGTGGAAGGTGACACTCAACACAGTGAACCTTGACGCCACTCTTGTTGTAAAAATGGGCTGACTTTTTCCAGGAATCATCGGCTTGTGGGTGGATGTGACAGGAGGAACAGTAGGTATCGGAACTGGTATAGGTAAGGGCTTTCTCTCCTCCCCAAATCAGCAATAGTCCAACGACCAATCCGACACAAAAAACAATGGTTATGAATTTTCTATTCGACTTTTTTTTCATACAAGAATAATTTGTTTTTTAAAGGTAGTATGGAACTCCATGTTGCCAAAATTATTATCATTCCTTTGGATGTTGTGAAGCAACATGTTCGTTTCATTTCACTTTCTTCAGTTGCAGAATCAAGGCAAATTTTGGGCAAAACGTCCAAAATTAAGAAATATATCTGTCCAAAAGTGAGCAAATATGGCAATTTAGAACTGATCTTGATTTAGGGAGATCAAGCTTTGTAGGCAACCAGAGAAAGCTGTGGAGGCAATTGAAAACCATCGCGCCTGATTCTTTCCTTGAGTTCCCAACCTCTTGATTCATAACTGAATTTTTGCGGCAAATCACCCGCCGAGGCCACCATTTCATCAATTTTGTGGGAAAATTGCCAGATTTTTTCTTTTGAGCCAAGCATTGGTGGCTCATCGGTAGAAAGGAATGTCTTCTCTAACTCAACGGGAACCTCCTGCAAGAGGTCAAAAATCTCCTGACGGGATAAATAGTTTCTGTGAAAAACACCTTTTGCCGAATCGATATCCGATTTTAAAGCATGATAGTCAAGATAGGCCGCCTGCGCTGGCAGAAGCTTGTCGCTGATGGTTTCGTTGATCAGCAATCGTCCGCCCGAAACCAGCACCCTTGTCATCGCCTGTAGCGCTTTGACCGGAAGTTCAAAATAGTGAAGTGCGTTGGAGACTGTTACGAAATCGAAGTAGCTCTCTTCGAACGGAAGTTTGCGTACATTTCCCAATACAAGATCAATTTTATATGGGAAGAGCTTGTTTCTTGCGGTAGCCAGATGCTCCTTGTTCGGTTCAAGTCCGGTGGCAGAATCGAAAGAAGCTACCGATTCAAGCAGAAAACGAAGAAATTCTCCTTCGCCGGTTGCCACATCCAACAAATGACCCACACAGGCATTCTCCAGGTAGCATCGAAGTTCGCTGAGCTGATACATAAAATGGGGTCGATTAATGCTTCATTTCACGACCAGGCTCGTGGTCCCTATGTTGTTGCCATCGGCAAATAGGTCGATGGTGTATTGTCCGGAAATGATCGCAGACTGGCCCGTGTTGTCCCAATAAATGCTTACCGGAAGATCCATCCCTTCATATTCGACCTCCCGCATGGCCGAAAACGGAATTTTTAATCCTTCGAATTTAAAGAGATCTTTGTCCGATTTGGTCAAAAGCAACTGGTCGGGACGTTGTACCCTCAAGTAAATATTTTTGGCGCCTCTCTTGGCAGTCAGGTTCTTGGCCAGTGTAAAATCAACTTTTATACTCTCAATTTTTGAGGCCCTGGTCTGTTCCTTACCCTTCTTGTTGATGCCAATGGCCTTTAGATTCAAGGCCTCCAGGGTAGCAGCCAGGGTCACAGTCTGCTCTAGTTTTTTCTTCTCCTGTTCCAGGCTCTGGTTCTGGGTCTTAACATCTGTAACTTCCTGTTTTACAATGCTATTTTCGCTCATCAGGCGTTGATTTTTCTGGTTGAGACTATCGATCTGCACCACGTAATCGCGCATGATCTTTCGAAGGGTATTCATCTCATCCCGGTATTTGGCAATCTGCCTGATGCTGGTGCTTTTGACCTGCTCAATCTCGGTAAGTAGCTCTTTGACTTTACTTTGTGCCCCTTCGAATTGGGTATTGAGGTTTGTATTCTTTCTTTTCAGCGAATCATAACCCAGAACCATGCCGTTGAGCTCCGTTTCGATTGCTGCCTTCTCTTGCTTTAGCTGTGTTGTTACCTCCTCATTCTGTTTGCGTTGCCAGAAAAATAGGATGACTACAAGAACCAGTAAAAAGGATAGAATGATAACAAGTGCATTTTTTCTGGGATCAGATTGATTGTGGGGTGTATCCTGACTTAACATCGTGCCTGAAGGTGTTGATTTAGCCTACAAAACTAAAAATATTTTACCCCTTTCAAAAGTATTGAGTCTGTTTAATCTCCATGCAAAAGACTAAATAATCCTGCTAAAAAATTGTTGACCAAACTCAAGGAACAAGAAGCAAATAGTTAGAGCTGTAACCAGTCTGGCATTTTACCGTAAATTGAAAAATAAAAACTACTTGGAGCATTTTGACCTTCATTCTGCACATGTTAACTTTAGTCACTTTCGTACCTTTCTATGAATTTATCCGATATCCGCAAGAACTACTCCAGGGCGATGCTCAGTGAAAAATCGCTGCACGATCCCTTCTCCCTTTTCGAAAAATGGATGGAGGAGGCCATTGGTGGTCAAATCAATGAACCCACGGCCATGTTGCTGAGCACGGTTTCAGAAGCGCACAAACCCTCTTCGAGGGTAGTGTTGCTCAAGTTGTTTACGCACGAAGGCTTCCATTTTTTTACCAACTACAACAGCCGCAAAGGGAACGAGATCAGCGCAAACGACCATGTGGCCCTTCTTTTCTTCTGGCCCGAGCTGGAGCGGGAAGTGAGAATCGAAGGAGTTGCCACTTTCTCTTCCAATGAGGTTTCAGACAAATATTTCAGTGAAAGGCCTTATGAAAGCCAGATCAGTGCGATCGCTTCTCCTCAAAGTCAACCGGTAGATAGCCGCGAGGCGCTCGAACAACTATGGAAAAACCAGCAGTCAACAGCCAATGGCGAAAAGCTCGAAAGACCTTTCTTTTGGGGAGGCTACCTCGTTCAACCCGAAAGATTCGAATTCTGGCAGGGACGTCCCAACAGGTTGCACGACAGAATATTATTTGTGAAAAATGAAGGAAAGTGGGGGGTCTCGAGGTTGGCGCCATGATGAAATGATGACTGGGACGACTGTTACGAGGGGGCGACTTTCTCTTTTTTAACGAACTTACTAACCCTGCAGCATTCTTAGCCCTTGCGGGTATTCCGGTAGGGTCGAAGCTCCCTGCTTTTGACATTGAATTCGAAGGGGTTCTTTTTCCGTCTGCCCTTTTTTTCGTGGAAAGCACCTTTGAATCCGGTATCTTCCAACTTCTTTTGGCGGTCCATCTCTCTGGCAATCTCCTGCAGCTCATTCCTGCTTGATTCCACAACATCTACTTTTTCGGGGATTGGCAGTTCAGCGATCTCCATCCGAATCAGCTTTTCGATGTTGGCCAGGTGGTACTCTTCGTCCGGTTTCAGGAAGGAGATTGCCACACCTTCGTGGTTGGCTCTTGCTGTGCGGCCGATTCTGTGAACATAATCCTCATAGTTGGTCGGTAAATCAAAGTTGATCACATGACTGATCATGGAAACATCGATTCCCCTGGCCGATACATCCGTCGAAATCAGTACCCTGACATTGCCCTCCTTGAACGATTGGATGGCATTGATTCGGGTATTTTGAGCCTTGTTGGAATGCAGGACCCTTACTTCGCCAACTACCTTGCGGTCCAGGACTTTGAAAACAAACTCGGCATTCTCCTTGGTGGCACAAAACACAATCACTCTCTTAAAATCTTCTGTGTTGGTTAAGAGATAGTTGATCAGATTCAACTTGGTCCTGAAATTTGGCAGGCGGTAGAAATATTGCTCTACCTTATCCACGGTAGTTGCCGACGGAGCCACCTCTACCCTGGCAGGAAAGGTTAGAAACTCGTTGCTGATCAACTCGATCTTGTCTGAAAAGGTTGCCGAAAAGAGTAAATTCTGGCGTTTTGGAGGGATGACCTCGAACAATTGGTTCAACTGGGGCATGAAACCCATGTCGAGCATCCTGTCGGCTTCATCGATCACCAGCATCTTGATTTTTTTAAACCGAAGAGCACCTATTTTGTAGAGGTCCCACAACCTACCGGGAGTAGCTACCAGAATGTCGACGCCCGGTTTCACAAGCTCAGCATGTTTGGTCCAGCCGATGCCACCAAAGACTGCCGCCGAGCGGAGATTGGTATACCTTGTAAGTTCTTCAATATCTTCACCCACCTGGATGGCCAGTTCGCGGGTTGGAACCAGAATCAAGGCGCGCGGGTCTTCACCTTCGGCTTTCACAAGTCTCATCAGGATGGGGATCAGATAGGCTGCGGTCTTTCCGGTACCCGTCTGAGCAATACCAAGAATGTCCTGGCCTGACTTAATAACAGGGATTGCCAGTTCCTGCACCGGTGTTGGTTCGTGAAATCCAATCTCGTCCAATATTTTCAAGACTGATTTACCGATCCCGAATTTTTCAAAAGTTGTACTCATTTTTTCTTGCTAACAGCTAATTACTAACAGCTAAAAGCTTTTAGACATTGGCCTTTAGCTCTTAGCCTGCAAAGTAACAACATTTTAGGTCAACTTGAACACTTTTCCCGGCAGCGACTTCACGATGCCCGAAAATTCGAGCGAAAGGAGCAAAGGAGAGACCCTGTTCATCGGCAGACTGGTAAGAAGGCAGATCTGGTCAATAGATGTCTCTCCACCTGAATGGAGCAGGTCTACCACACGTTGTTCCTGCTCTGTCAGGTCGTTGAAGAGTTTCGGCTGGTAACCATCCGGGGTACCGGAACCTGGTTGCCAGTTCATGCAATACTCAAGATCTCCTATATTTTCTATCAACCCGGCCCTGTTAGATTTTATCAGGAAGTGACAACCTTCGGCATAGGTTTCTCCCACCCTACCGGGAAAGGCAAAGAGATCGCGGTTGTAGGAAACGGCAAGCTCTGCGGTAAGCAAGGCCCCTCCTTTTGTGGCCGATTCGACCACGACGACTGCGTCGGCCATGCCCGCAATGATCCGGTTGCGTCGCAGGAAATTCTTTCGGTCAATCACCGAATTGCTTAGAAAATCGCTGACCATTCCTCCATTGTTCTCACACATTTCTATTGCAATGGCCTTGTGAAGGGTGGGGTAAATTGTCTCTAATCCGTGCGCCAGCACGCAGACGGTGGGAAGGTGGTTGTGAAGAGCTGCCCTGTGCGCCTGGATGTCGATGCCATAGGCCAGTCCGCTGACGATTTGAATTTCATAACCCCGCTCTGCAATGGAAACCATGAATTTGTCGACCAGATTTCTGCCATATTCAGTAGCATTCCTGGTACCGACTATGCTGAGGACTTTGGTAGGATTCAGGTTGGCGGTGCCTTTCGAAAAAAGTAGAATGGGTGCATCGACGCAGTTTCTCAACCGTTGCGGATAACTTGCATCGAGGTAAAAGTGTGCCTGAACCCTATTTTTTTGCATAAATTCCACCTCTGCTTCTGCCCTTGAGACAACTTTTGATTGCTGGATATTCTTTGCCAACACGGTTCCCACCCCGGGGATCGAACGAAGAGTCTTTTCCTTCTCCCTGAACACCTGCCCGGCACTTCCACAATAGGCAATCAGCGACTTGGCGGTGATGCAGCCGATTCCTGGCACCAGTGAGAGTGCAATTTTGCAGAGCAAATCCTCCAGCGAATGATCGATGTTGGCCATACCTAAATTTACGGAAAATTGAGGAGAAAAAGTAATTAGGATGGATCTTTTTACACAATTCCTCATTTTCCCATCTTCTCATTTTCACTACATTTGTTCCCATGATCGACCAGGCTACAGTCCAGCGAATACTCGACACTGCTGAAATTACAGAGGTTGTTGGTGAGTTTGTCACCCTCAAACGACGGGGGACAAACCTGCTCGGACTATGTCCGTTTCACAATGAGAAGACCCCTTCCTTCAACGTCTCGCCCGCAAAAGGAATCTACAAATGCTTTGGTTGCGGAAAGGGGGGCTCATCCGTCAATTTTATCATGGAACACGAGCACCTCTCTTTTGTAGAATCGCTTCGGTGGTTGGCTAAAAAGTACCACATCGAAGTTCAGGAAAAGGAAGAGCGCCCCGAAGATATCCAGGAACGCAACGACCACGAGAGTCAGATCATCGTCTCGGAATTTGCCCAGAAATATTTTTCAGCGCAACTTTGGGAGAATGAATATGGACGCGCCGTCGGTCTCGGCTATTTCTACGAACGTGGTTTCCGGGATGAAGTGATCAGAAAATTCGGTCTTGGCTATTGTCCGGATGGCAAGGATCCTTTTACCCAGTCTGCCCTGAAGGAGGGATACAAAATGGAGTTTCTCGAGAAAACAGGACTCACCATCAAGCGGGAAGATTGGATCCGCGACAGGTTTGCGGGCCGTGTGATGTTTCCCATCCACAGCATCTCCGGTAGGGTGATTGCCTTCGGCGGAAGGACCCTGTCGCAGGAGAAGAGCATTGCAAAGTACCTCAACTCGCCTGAATCTGACATCTACCACAAGAGCCGTGTGGTTTATGGGATTTACCAGGCCAAGAGAGCAATCATTCAGGAGGATAAGTGCTATCTGGTAGAAGGATACACCGATGTAGTTGCACTGCACCAGGCGGGTATCGATCATGTGGTAGCCTCTTCGGGCACGTCGCTGACGGTCGAGCAGATAAGGCTCATCCGAAGGTTTACAAAAAATATTACCATTATTTACGACGGCGATCAGGCGGGAATCAAGGCCTCCCTGCGAGGAATCGACCTTGTGCTGGAAGAGGGGATCAATGTGAAGGTACTTCCATTGCCTGCCGGGGAAGATCCCGACTCATTCTCGAAAGCCTTGAGTTCAACTGCACTGGCGCAATACATCAAGGAGAATGAGACCGATTTTATCAAATTCAAGACACGGATATTGCTGGCAGGAATTGAAAATGACCCACTTTCGAGGGCAAAATTGATTACGGATATTGTCAGTTCCATCTCGGTAATTCCAGAAGAGATTGTCAGGACAGAATATCTCAAAGAGTGCAGCCGTTTGCTCGAAGTCAGGGAGGATGTGCTTTACAACGAGATCAGGAAGTTGAAACTGAAGAAAAATGAGGCATCCCCCGTAAGGGAAAATCCTGCTTTACCCGATCAGCAAACGACATCCGAACGACCAAGGAGTGCCAAGATCGCCCATGTCGAGAATCCATTTGAACTGGAGGAGAAAGAGATTCTCAGGATCTTGCTGAAATGCGGATCGCTGAAAATCAACGACTATGAGCATGAGGTAAGCGGTGAGTGGATCACTGAATCTGTTGCCACCTACATCTTGGCCGAATTGGAAATTGACCAAATGGTATCTGTCAATCCGCTGGTTAATACCATTTTGGACGAATACAGGCTCCATCTCGGAGAGATCGAGTTCGATGCCATGCGGTTTTTCACCCTTCATCCCGATCCGCAGATCAGTTTTTTTGCGTCCGACCTCATCTCCGAAAGACATCCGCTGAGTCTCTTCTGGGAGCGGGGGGGCAGTCACATAGAAAGGGAAGAGGACCTGTTGCAGGTGGTGGTGCCCAAACTAGTCAGGGAATACAAAATACGTGTCGTCTCTTCCATGATGGCCCAGATAGAAAGCCGGATGAAGGTTGCAGATGCTGCGAAAGACTTTGATCACTCGATGGAGCTAATGGGTGCATACCAAAAGCTGACAGAAATCAAGAAAATCCTTAGCCGTCAACTGGATCGCACAGTCAACCCAAACAGATAACAATTACCATGATTTTTCTTACCGGAGGCACTGGAATGCTGGGGGCACATCTGCTGCTCGATTTGACAAGAAGTGGCACCAAAGTTCGGGCACTGAGGCGGAAAAATTCCGATTTGAAGAGCGTCAGAAAGATCTTCGGCTGGTACAGTTCAGAGGCAGAATCGCTTCTCGAAAGAATTGAATGGTTAGAAGGAGATCTGATGGATCCGGCATCCTTGAGGGAAGCGATGCAAGGCGTTGATACGGTGATTCATGCAGCTGCCAAAGTATCTTTTGATCCCCATGACAAGGAGGCAATGCTGCGGGAAAATGCCGCAGGGACTGCAAATCTTGTCGATTTGTCTGTTGAACTTGGGATACCGATTTTTTGCCATGTCAGCTCAGTTGCTGCTTTGGGGGATCACCAATCCGGGATACCTGTCAATGAGGAATTTTCCTGGCAAAACGACAGGCACAGGAGTGCCTATGCCGAAAGTAAATTTCTGTCGGAGATGGAGGTTTGGAGAGGTGCAGAAGAAGGCTTGTCGGCCATCATCGTCAATCCATCAGTCATTCTCGGTCCCGGAAATTGGCAACAGGGTTCACCGCGCCTCTTTGGCACCATGGCTGGAGGACTAAAGTTTTACACCTCAGGCAGTACTGGTTTTGTGGATGTTCGGGATGTTTCAAGGGCCATTCTGGCATTGATTCAAGCCAAAGATTTGGCTAAAATCAGGAACCAGCGTTTCGTGCTCTCGGCAGAAAATCTTCCCTACCGTGAAATCTTTGAAATGATTGCTGTGGCATTGAATCAACCCAGGCCAACCATCCATGCCAACCGCCTGCTTCTAAATTTGGGATGGCGGATCTCCAGGTTGGTCTCCATGTTTACAGGTCACTCCCCGGCACTCACCCGGGAGACAGCCAGAAGTTCAATGAATGCTTCGCTTTACGATGGATCCAAAATTACAAGAACCATTGATTTCAGTTATACGCCTATTGATTTGGCAATTCAGGCTATTGGAGAGATTTATGGTAGAGATAAAATGTTTTGACTATTTCCCCCATCACCCAATTCGTCCGGGCGGCAGAGGCACCGGTGCTGACGCAATTTCCTTTGCCCCTTAACTCGTCTACAACTTGCTGAATGAGGTACCTGGAGATATTTTCGGCGTTTTGAAAACTTAGCTTCGTTGTTCCAGTCGAATTAATCAACAGCATATCAGTATTTTGAAAAGTAGCAAACACGAGTTTTCCCTTGGTTCCCGTGATCTCGAAGGTGTCTTCTTCGGCCTCTTTGCCCACCACAAAACACCAGCTTCCTGTGCCTGTGACACCTGAAGCAAAAGAGAAAGTGGCAGAAACAGTGTCTTCGGCGGTGTAAAATCCGGCCATATTTTTGGCCATTCCCTGGACTTCAGTTATTGGGCCAAACGCAAAATCGAGAAAATCGAGTTGGTGAGAGGCCAGGTCGAAAAAATGACCTCCTCCGCTTATTTCCGGTCTTGTGTGCCAGGATTGCTTTTCGGGATACCGGTCTGTTGCTCCGAAAGATTTGTGAAGGCGAAGATTAACTGTCAAAGGTATGCCAATGGTTCCATCGTTTATCCACTCTTTTACACGAAGGAACGAGGACATGGATCTTCTGTAGTAGGCAACAAAAAGAGGCATACCGGTTTCCTCTGAGACTCTGATCATCTCCTGACATTCACGGTAGTTGCGGGCCATGGGTTTTTCTACATAGACCGGTTTGCCGGCTCTCATGGCTGCAATGGCGTAGCTCGCATGAGTGTCGGGAGGAGTTGCCACATATATGGCATTTACTTCGGGATCTTGTATTAAGTTATTAGCATTTGAATACCAACGTGGTACGTTATGCCTCCTGGCATAATCTGCTGCTTTTTCTCCATCGCGCCGCATGACTGCAACCAATTTGGAGTGCTCAATTTTGTTGAAGGCAGGACCACTCTTCAGCTCTGTCACGTCGCCGCAACCAATTATTCCCCAGTTAATTTCTTTCATGACGTTAGATTTTTATCACCAGCAGAAAATTCTGTCACAATTCGTGAAGCTAAACTTATCACTATTTTTTGGAAATGCCTGTTTGAAGGCTCTATTTTATGAAATAGTTCATCTACTGGTCTGCAAAGGCCATTTTGCATCGATTATTGACTGTTTTGGCAGTTTCACTGAAGTTTTAACCCAATTCACTGAAGTAGTTTTTTTGAAATATTTTATTCGGATAGTTTAACGCAGTCAAAAATGGGGGCGAGTCATCCCGGTTCAATCCTTCATTACAGAGCCCGGCTTCCCGCCAGGCTTAAAACATTAAACTGTTTCCACCATGATGAAGCAATTGGCGACAATCGTTGTTTTTTTTGTAGTGCCTCTTTTTTCTTATTCACAAACTGTTGAAAATTTCAGGCTCCCCAAAAATTACGTGGGCAGGTTGGATGAGATATTGGTCGAAATGGGCGAGGATCTGAACATCAGGTTCATCTTTGACAAGCCCTATCTACAGCTATTTACGACATCCCTCATGACTGATAATGAAAAAACGGTGGGTGGAGTACTCAGGATGTTCAGCCGATCTTGGGACATGGTGACGCTTGTTGGGAAGGATGGTTTCATCTATGTTACAAAGGATCAGGCACATCTTGATCAGCTGTTGCAACACAAAGAGCGTGAGGAGACTCAAATCAAGCAATCCCGGAAGGCCCTGAAGCCAATTAAAAGGAATTTTCTATTGTCGGGCGAGATCGTTGACAGTGCCAATGGGGAGCGAATTCCCTTTGCCACCATTCGGGTAGAAAATACAACAAAAGGGGTCACGAGCGACCAGAACGGTCACTTTGCTTTAGAGGGAGTGCCGGCGGATACGGCGGTGATTGTCATTTCCTACATTGGCTACCACACCAGGAACATTGAACTGACTCCGCAGAGGGAAAATTCATCTTTGCTCGTCGAGATGAAACAACAAAGTGTTGGCATTACGGAGGTATTTATCAACGGCAGGAAAGACGACAAGGCGTTGCAACAGTCGACTGTAGAACAGAAAATTAAGATGTCTCCAATTGCCCTGAAGATTTTGCCCAACATCGGCGAGAAAGACATCATGAGAGGATTTCAGTTGATGCCGGGTGTTAGCGCCTCGAACGAAGGTTCGGCGGGGATGTATGTTCGTGGTGGCACTCCCGACCAGAATCTGATTCTATACGATGGCTTCACCGTTTACAATGTGGACCATCTCTATGGATTTTACAGTGCCTTTAACTCCAATGCCATCAAGGACGTACAGCTGCACAAAGGAGGATTTGACTCAAAATTTGGAGGGCGGTTGTCAAGTGTTACCGAAATCACAGGGAAAGATGGAAATTCCAAGAAGGCGACCATCGGTGCCGAAATCAGTTTGCTGAGTACCAATGCCTACGTGGAAATTCCAATCGGGGATCGGATAACCTCTCTCTTTGCGTTTAGAAGATCTTACCAGGGATATTTGTATGACAAGATCAGTGGACTAAATAAAACGACCTCCTCCAATACTCCTCAATTTGTGCAGAGGGGTAAAAATGTAAACTCAGCCTCTTATTTCTACGACCTCAACGGCAAAATAACCTTTAAGGCATCGGCCAGGGATGTATACACGCTGAGTATTTTCAACGGCACCGATTATCTCGACAATAGTCCGCAGTTTCGCAGGCCTGGAGGCGGTGGGCCTCCGGGCGGAGGCCTACTGGGTGGAGCCAGTATCTCCATGGACAACACAGATTTTACCAGATACGGAAATGTAGGCGCAAGTACAAAGTGGACCAGAAAACTCAATGAGGTGCTTACATCCAACTTGTTGGTGAGCTTTTCCGATTACTACAGTACAAGAGATCAAAGACGCTCGATTGCCATCGACCAGAACGGGGTTTCCACCATCCGCAAAAGTGGTATTCTTGAAGACAACAATCTGATAGACCTTAGTATCAAAAATGACTGGAAATACAGTTTAAACGACCGTAACATACTCGAATTTGGAGCTTTTGGAACCTATTACAAGATTGACTACACGTATCAGCAGAACGATACACTCACCATTCTTCAAAAAAATATAAAAGCAGCAATTGCCGGTTTGTACATGCAGGACAAAATGCTCTTTATGGATAATTTGCTCACCGTTACACCGGGTCTGCGGTTGAATTATTACGGCGCGACCCAAAAATTTTACCCTGAACCCCGTCTAAATGCCAGTTATTTGCTCTCTCCCAAATTGACAGTCAATGTAGCAACTGGCCTCTATTATCAATTTGCCAACCGGGTGGTGAGGGAGGACATCATGTCGGGGAACAGGGATTTCTGGATTCTCTCCAATGGGAAGGAGATCCCTGTAAGTTCATCGGCCCATTTCAACATGGGAATCAATTACGACCTGACGGATTATCTCTTCAGCGCTGAAGGGTACTACAAATTGAACCAAAATGTAACTGAATATTCGATGCGCTACCGCTCTATCCCGCAACCTGGTGTCAGTGTTCAGTCGACTGAGCAGTTCTTCACCGGAAATGGCTATTCGATTGGAATGGAGCTGTTAGCGCAAAAAAAAGCGGGAAATTTCAATGGTTGGATCTGTTACACACTTGCCCAGGTGAAGAATCGATTTCCTCTTCAATCTGATAAGTATTATTTTGCAAATCAAGATGTTACTAATGAAATTAAGATGGTTGGCATTTATAAATTCGGTAATTTTGATTTCTCTGCCTCCTGGATTTTTGCCACAGGAAGACCTTACACAGCACCATTGGGAGCGTACAAATTGAATCTTGTGGATGGTTCCACGGCATCGTTTTATACTGTTAGCGATAAAAATTCCTACCGTTTGCCCGACTACCACAGGTTAGACATTGCCGCCTCTTACAGGTTCGATTTGTTCAACCGAAAAGGCAAACTCAACACGGTAAGTTTATCGGTATTTAACCTGTACAACCGCACGAACGTTAGTTCCAGACAGTTTCAACTCGTTGATGATGTGATTCTCGAAAGCGACATCAGTTATTTGAGTATCACACCGAATATTTCTTTCTCTTTTAAATTTTAACGAATGAACAAAATAGTCATCTTTTTGGTTCTGACTTTTTCCGTTACCTCTTGCAAAGATACCGTCATTGCGGGATTTCAGGACAAGCCCGTGGTTGAATCCTACCTCTATGCGGATGCCAGTCCGGTTGTAAATGTCTCCAAATTGATCCCCTTCAAGGACGATATGACATTTTCTGACATGGACGTGAATAAATTAAATATCAGCATTACTGAGATGGCTTCAGGTCAAAAATATGTACTCGCTTCCTTGGGTGCAGGGAATTATCAAAATGCAAATTTGATCATTTCGGCCGGCAAAAGCTACCAACTTTCTTTTCCCTACAATGGTCAGGAGGTGTCGGCTACGACGGCAGTTCCTTCAAGACCTCAAAATCTGACGCTGTCTGCCACCACAATTGCCATTTCACCAAGGGGAACCCAGGGAACTGGCACCCCTGAAACGCCCACTTTCCCTTCACCTATTGACATTAATTGGACAAACGACGACCAGAGTTACTACCTTTTGGTGGTCAAAAATGTGGAGGGTGTGAAGCTTGCAATAGATTCACGAGCAAGCAGTTCACAGGATTTTTTTCGCATCCAGCCAACCAATTCAAACCATTATGAATTGAATTCCCGATCCTTCCAGTTTTATGGTCAACATCGGGTCATCCTATACAAGATCCAACCGGAGTATGTGCTTTTTTTTCAGGATAACAGCAACAGCTCGCTGTCGCTCACCGAAATAAAAGCCAATGTTATCAACGGATTAGGTATCTTTACGGCGTTTAATAGTGTTTCAGCCTATTTGTATGTAGGAAAACCTTAAGATTTATTGTAACAACAAGACAACAATGAAACGACAAGTCAGAAATTTGATCTATTCCATCCTGGGAATTGGAATTGCCATAGCCATCATGACAAGCTGCAAGAAAGATTCGACGGTAACGGCCATCCAATATGGCTCGCTTTCAGATTTTGAGGGAAATGTTTATACGACCATCAACATAGGCAGTCAGACCTGGATGGCAGAAAACCTCAAAGCGACAAAATTCAACGATGGCACTGCCATTCCACTGGTAAAGGACAACATTCTATGGTCCAAACTCACTACTCCGGGTCATTGCTTTTATGCGAATGACTCAACTGCAACGAGATACAATTTTGGAGCCCTGTACAACTGGTATACTGTTCAGTCCAACAAATTGTGTCCAACAGGGTGGCACGTTCCTTCGGATGCCGACTGGACCGCACTGAAACTGCAACTTGGCGTCGATTCAATTGCGGGTGGCAAACTTAAGACAACAGGTTATGTGAATTGGTCGAATCCCAATACGGCGGCTACCAATTCGACAAATTTCAATGCCATGCCCTTTGGATACCGTTATTACAATGGAACGTTTAATAATTTTGGGTTTAGTGGAACTTGGTGGTCATCCACTCAATACACAACAAGTACCGCCTGGTATTGCTATTTGGCTTACAACCAGGGAACTGTTGGCAGAACTTTCAACGACAAACTATTTGGCATGTCCGTCAGATGTCTAAAGAATTAGCCGGCAGTATCAACCGATGATCTTTTTGGAAATCTCGGGATCTATCTCTTTTTCCCATTTTGCAACCACCACGGTAGCGACGGCATTGCCAATGAGATTGGTTATTGCACGCGCTTCGCTCATGAACCGATCGATCCCTAATATCAATGCCAGCGAGGCTACTGGAACCGTTCCAACAATTGGAAGGACAGCAGCCAGAGTGATAAAGCCACTTCCAGTTACACCTGCTGCCCCTTTGGAGGTAATCAACAGGACCATCAACAGGGTGACCTGATGGGAAATATCGAGGTGCGATCCTGTTGCCTGGGCAAGGAATACGGCGGCCATGGTGAGGTAAATAGAGGTTCCGTCGAGATTAAAAGAATATCCTGTCGGGACAACCAGTCCTACCACAGAGCGCGAACATCCGGCTTTTTCCAATTTTTCCATGATTCCTGGCAGGGCAGCCTCCGAAGAAGAGGTCCCCAAAACAATCAAAATCTCCTCTTTGATCAATTGAAGCAACCGCCAAAGGCTGTAACCCGAATACTTCATGATGGCCCCCAATACCAGTACGACAAACAAGATACAGGTTGTGTAGAAGGAGAACATCAGTTGGCCAAGGGAGGTTAGCGATCCCAATCCATATTTGCCAATGGTAAAACTCATGGCGCCAAATGCCCCGATAGGCGCCACTTTCATGATGGCCCTGATCACGCCGAAGAGGCCGGCCTCCAGCGATTTGATCCCTTTCAGCAATGGTGCAGCCTTCTCTCCAACTTTGGAAAGGGCAAAACCGAAGAGCACAGAAAAGAAAAGCACCTGCAAAAGATTCCCATTGGCCAATGACCCTACGATGTTCTCGGGGATGATGTTCATGAAAAAATCAACAACCTCATGGCTTTGCGCCGGTGTAACATATTTGGCAACAGCAGTTTGATCGAGCGTTTGGGGATCAATGTGCATCCCGGCTCCCGGCTGTAGAAGATTGACAACGATGAGTCCGATTACCAGGGCAATGGTGGAAACTACCTCAAAATATAAGATGGCCTTCACCCCTACACGACCTACCTTCTTGGTGTCCTGCATGCCTGCAATACCTGTTACAATCGTTGAAAAAATGATGGGGGCAATCATCATCTTGACCAGTTTGATGAATCCGTCGCCAAGCGGTTTTAATGATTCTGCCAGCGAAGGTTGGAATACGCCCAGGACTATTCCAAGGATGATAGCGACAATCACTTGGAAATAAAGACCTTTATAAATATTTTTCATGCTGCTTGGATGGGATGACAGTTGTTTGGTTGCATTTTCATTCGGGAATCTTTCCCTTCTCAAGTCTGTAGATGGGGAGTTCACTGCCCAAGGCCGTTTTTGTTACCTCCATGTTGACAAATCCGTTTTCAGACTCTGGCTCAAGCAGGATGACTGCATAATTGGCATATTTTTGGTTTAGTTTGACCACAAAACTTCCGGCAGGAAAAGTTTTCACTGCAGGAGTCAGTTTTGACTGAACCACCACCGGATAGATCCCTTCCCATTTGACCTTCTCGGCATCATATTTCGTAATGGTATAACTATCAACATTCAAAGAAACCGGGTTCATCGTCTTTGTAACCTCAATACCCAAAATTTCCAGTTTGGCTACCTCCGTTTTGCATTCGGGAGTCAGGACATAGGCCAAGGGGCGTTTCCTGGTAAGGGTTGCCACGGGCAATAAGGCATCTTTTACCTTCACATCCAATGTAACCGCCTCATTTGTATTGACATCAATAAATTTCACCGGATAACTTGTCATGGACTCGTCGGCGGTAACGGCAATCTCATTTTTCCTGCTTAGGGTCTCCCTGATGGCTTTTTTGACCACCTTCTTCACCTCCTTTATATTCGTGGCGGCACTCTCCAGCATACTTTTTGCCACCAAAAAGGAACAGTAAGTTCTTCTGGCGTAGGAGGTACGGCCCAGCCCGATGCCCCTGATTTCGACAAGCATGGAAACAGAATTGGAGAGGGCATAGTTGGATGAACTGGAGCGTGGGTTGTTGCCGCCCTTCGCCAAAACCACGTCTCCTGCTTTCTCTGATGGTGTAAAATAGAAGTTGTGTGAGTATCCTTTTTCGTCAAGAGCCTTCTCTGCGTTGGTTTCGAAAAGGCCTGCCGACATTTTCCGCAATCCTTTCGGGACATTCAAATTTCCGGAAGGAAGGAAGAGCACGTCGTAGTAGCCAGCCGAATTTCCTTCCAGGATTCCTTCAGTTCCCTTTTTTTGGAGGGGTGTGTATTCGTGAAAATCGAAAGAAACTTCCGGATGCCAATCAATAAAGGCCTTTTTGATGACAGGACTCACCGGATCGGCAAATTTGGTCTGGTCGCGATTCAAATCGAATCCATCTGCCGAAGTTCTCTTCTGGGCGATGTATCCATCCACATTGGCAACAGGCAACATGGCAATATCCAGTTTTTGCAGCAAAAGCGAACCCTCTGGAGTCTCCAGCAGATGATTTATCAGCATAAAAAGTCCCTCAGTGCCAGCCGGCTCATTACCATGAATGCCCCCCTGCAACCAGGCCTTGATTTTTTTGGAATTCTTTCCATCCCCGAAATAGAGGATCGGAATCTCTTTGCCATTGGGGGTTTTACCCAAAATTTCCATGCGAACCATCTCCGGATGTGCCTTTACCTTGGTTTGCAGAAAATCCATCACCTCTGCGTAGGTGCACAACCCCTTTTCGAAGGGCTTTAGGTTGGTGGGCGTATTTATCTGGAAATTTGGTTCTCCAAAGAATTTTAAGGTCATTTTGTCTGACTGTTTCTGCGCCGAAAGTGTGAAGCAAAACAGCAGAAATAAGGAGGTGAAAAGTGATTTTTGCATTTGGTTTATTTGTAGAGATAATTGAGTCCAATTTTTCCCATGAGTTTTGAATCGTAACGGCCAGTAAGTTGGCGCTCAAAAAGGAGTAATACTTCCAAAAAAATGAGCACTCTTTTCATGTCAGACGAGGTGGTTAAGGATCAGATTAGATCTCATACTTTCCCTTTTTGATCACTGTAGAACCAGACATCATCAGGACCCCCCTGGCAAAAACTTCAGTCAATTTCAGATCCTGATTCAGGATGCAGAAATCGGCATCGAATCCCTCCCTGATTTGTCCTTTGTTCGGTATCTTGAGGTTTTTTGCCGGACTGGAAGTGAGCAGGCAGATGGCCTGTTCCAAGGGGATTCCACCCTCTTTGACAAGTCTGACAGTTTCTGTATGGTTACGGTGAAGCGGTGCCGGCCGATAGGTTACCTCGCCAGTTACCGGATCCACCCTTCGAACGCCACCGCGCCCATCACTCGAAAATGTCATCAAGTCGACAGAGACTCCCTGTTTGATCGCCTCCAGAACACATCTGTAAGGTTCATCATACTGGGTACCACCGGTTGAAATATCGATCATCCCGCCCAGCTTGGCAAAAGCAATTGCCTGTTCGAACAAGGCTTTGGTCCTGATGACATGGGTGGGAGAGAGATGCTGAATAAGTGTCGGATATTTTTTGGAAATTTCTAACAACAACTCCATCTTGCTTTCGAGGGCGCCCAGATGGATGTGCAGAACTCCTGTCTTGCCGGAGGTAAATCCACCCAACCTTACCTGGTTGATTAGTCTAAGAATCTCAATTTCAGAAGGAAAGGAGCAACGATCGTCGCTGATAGCCAGTTTGCATCCGATCACTTTGTCGAGGAAGATGAGGTCGTTTGCTACCGATGAGAGAATCGTTTTTTCTGGCAATCCGTAAAAGCTCGTGTGCATGAAGGCAGTGATGCCATCCATATCGAGGGCCTTGCATTTGGCATAAAGGGTCGTCAATTCCTTCACAAAACCATCTGTACCAAGTACACCAACCACGGTGGTGGTGCCACAGGCAATCAACTCACTCATTTGAACTTCCGGCACCATGGAGGAGTATCCTGCCTGGCCGCCGCCACCCGTAATGTGAACATGCTGGTCAATAAACCCGGGGGCGACAATCTTTTCCTCAAAGTCAAATTCCTGAAATTCGACGCCTTTGAGCGCGATTGAATCACTTATACGGACAATTTTTTCTCCTGCCAGGAGAATATCTTTTTTCCCAAGCTTTTGTGGCGCATAGACCTGACAATTTCTAAGTAGTTTCAACATAATTTTTTGGTCTTTAGCCGGTAATAAAGTGGTAAGTTATCAAAAAAAGCATGCCTCCGATCAATGGAATCGTGTTTCGTTTGGCAAGGTCTATCGGTGAGACACCCGCCACTCCCGAGATCGCCACAATGATGCCCGCAATAGGTGAAGTTGCTCGCCCCATGCTGGAACAGAGTTGCATGGGCAGCACCATCGAAACAGTGGTCATCCCAAACTGTGCTGCAATCTTGGGTGCAAGCGGCCCGAAAGAGAAGAAGGCGGCGTTTCCGCTCCCCATCAGCATGGCCGCAAAGAACAGCAAAATAGTAATAAATATGGCAATGCCAATGCCAGCGAGTCCCACGTGTGTAGAGACATCCACCAGCGCTTCGATAAATCCAAGATTAATCAGCCCCTTTGAGAAAATTTCGGCAGCCACTATCAAAGTTACCACGCTGCTGAATACCTCTCCCATGCCCTTCCAAAATGAGGTTATAGAGGCAAAGACCTCCTTTAAGCTTCTTTTGTAAACACCCCAAAAAAGCAGTGAAACGAAGAGCGAAGCCATCATGGCGGTGGTGGTATCAATCGTTATGGGAGGGTTAAAAATTTTCAGGTAGGGAGAAAAGAGGATCAGCAACATCAGCGGAAGCACAGGAAGAAGTGCGAAAATCAGGGGTACATCGGCTTTGAAATCACTCGGGATAATTGATTCATTCGATATTTTACCACTTTGTCTATCCTTGTTATCAAAATACCTGTTGTTGAAATAATAAAGAACCATCACCAGAATGGTTGTTGGAACCACCAGAGGAATCTGATGGTTCAGAAAATAAAAGACATTCGTCTTCCCTATCAGCTGGGCGGCTAATGCCGTGTTGGCAGATCCGGGCCCCTGGTCAAAGATGGTGGAAGCAGATATCACCGACAAAGCCGTCAACCGGCTGACGCCCAG
>CAZGSQ010000039.1:0-29738 GCA_964528535.1 uncultured Tangfeifania sp.
GCAAGGCGGCTGCTCTTTTTCTTAAATTATCCATTTTGTTCCTCCTTCTCTAAATAGTCTGCCACCTTCTGGTATTCTGTATAAGGTCCCAACGCCCGAATATCCGCAACTGTATGGTTCACCAAATCAGCCCATTTAGAACCTTCTGCAGCCGATACCCAGGAATACTGGATACGCTTTACATCCACACCCATCAAATCCAAAATTGACCTAAAAGCAATCCAGCGACGACGGGCATGAAAATTTCCGCTGGTATAATGACAATCATTTGGATGACAACCTGATACGATGATTCCATCAGCACCTTGCGCAAAGGATTTTAACAAAAGGAGAAAATCAATCCTTCCCGTACAAGGGAAACGGACAATCTTCACATTTGTCGCATACTTTAACCTGCTGGTACCTGTTAAATCCGCACCAGCATAGGTACACCAGTTGCAAACAAATGCGACTATTTTTGGTTCAAAATCAGTATTTATACTCATTATCTGTTGGTTAGTCGTTTAACAAGGACATTACTTCAGCATAAACCTGTTCGTGGGTATAACCCTGGATGTCGATGGATTTGGAGCGACAAAATGCCACACAAGTTCCACAACCCTGGCAGAGCCCCTCATTTACCCTGGCTATCGTCCTAATTAGACTGCCATCACGCGACTTGATCTCTTCGTGTTCAATGGCATTGTAGGGGCATGCTGTTTCACACATGAAACAACCAACACAGGTACTGTAGAGAGGTGGGGCCAATCTGTTGACTACTGCCACAATTGGTTCCCTGACCAATTCATCATTCGAGAAGAGGGCAGCTACTTTTACGGCTGCACCGGATGCCATCCCTACAGTTTCAGGAATATCTTTTGGAGCCTGACATGCACCGGCAAGGAATATTCCGGCAGTATTGGTCTCTACAGGCTTTAACTTAGGATGTGCTTCAGCAAAAAAATGGTAAGGATCATACGATACATGCAATTTTTGCGCCAATTGTTCTGAACCACAATTGGCAACACCGGCCGTGGCCAGAACAACCATGTCTGCCTCAATTTCAACCTGTTCGCCTCCAAGGAGTGTGTCAACTCCCTTTACTACAAGTTTGCCATTCTTCTCATATACCCTGGCTACTCTACCACGGATGTAGTTGACTGTATCTTCCTCAATTGCGCGACGCACAAACTCCTCATAATTTTTACCGCCTGCACGGATGTCATATAGAATACTGTCGATTCTCCGTCGTGTACCTTGTGCTGGTACAACATCGCATGCTTGGCAGTATACATGCAACAGATCTTCGAACAATACGGAATACCCTTGGCTGGATCCCTTGAGCCCGCACAGGCAATGAATACAATCTTTTTGGGAACAGCACCATCCGATGGCCGACGAATCTCACCAAAGGTTGGACCGGAAGCAGATGCCAATCTTTCGAATTGCAATCCTGTCAATACATCTTTATATTTCCCATATCCATATTCCGGAAAGAAGTCGGCACCCTTCACATCAAAACCGGTTGCAAGTACCACAGCACCAACCTCCTCTGTAATTATTTCATCCTCCTTGTCCCATTCGATTGACCCAACCTGACAAGTTTTCTCACAAATTTTGCACGCACCCCGTTTGTAATAATTGCAATTGACACGGTCAATTACCGGTTTATTTGGAACAGCCTGCGGAAAAGGGACATAGATTGCTGTTCTGGTACCAAGTCCTGCATTAAATTCACTTGGAATCTTTTTTACCGGGCATTTTTGAATACACGCACCGCAACCTGTACAGGTAGCATAATTGACACTTTTAGCCTTGAGCCGAATTTTTGCTTTGAAATTTCCGATAAAACCTTCGAGACTCTCCAATTCTGCATATGTATACAACTTAATATTAGGATGTTGGGCAACTTCTACCATTCGCGGTGTGAGAATGCACTGGGAGCAATCAAGCGTCGGAAAAGTTTCAGAGAGCTGCGACATGTGTCCCCCAATGGAAGGATCCTTTTCAATAAGGATTACCTTGTGACCAGTATTTGCAATATCAAGGCTGGCTTGAATACCTGCAATGCCTCCACCAATTACTAGCGCTCTTTTTGTTACTGGAACCTTAATGGATACCAGCGGCTTATTTTTTTTCACCTTCTCAACAAGCATCTTTACCAGATCGATTGCCTTTTCTGTAGTCTCGTCACTTTTTTCATGAACCCACGAACAGTGCTCACGCAAATTGGCCATCTCGCACAAATACGGATTTAATCCCGCTTCTGAACAGGCCCTGCGAAAAGTAGGTTCATGCATTCTTGGAGAACAAGCACCGACAACTACACCATCAAGGTCATACTTTTTAACTGCCTCCTTGATAAAGGTTTGTCCTGGATCCGAACACATGTATTTGTAATCAATGGCATGTGCTACCCCCTCCATTCCTCCGATCTCACGCGCAACACGTTCAACATCAACCGTGGCACTGATATTTTCTCCGCAATGGCAAATAAAAACTCCGATCTTTGACATATGGTTACAATTCTACATTTACAAAATGACGTTTTAAACCCAATTCTTTGGCGCCTATTCCAAGTGCCAGTCCAATGGCCTGAGTAATATAAATAACAGGAATATCAATGGGCGTATCCAAAGTCTTATTGATTGCACTACGGCGCATATCGAGGTTGGATTGACACAACGGGCAAGCAACGATCATCACTTCTGCTCCCCTGCTTGAGGCATCTTTCAGAACATTTCCAGAGAGTTTTGCCACCAAATCTGTTCGGGAGACAGAGAAACCTGCCCCGCAACATTCCGTCTTAAAAGCCCAATCCAAAGGTATACCACCAATGTTTTTCATCAAGGTATCCATACTCTGGGGATCTTCAACCCTGTCAAATTTTAGAATTGAATGCGGCCGTACAAGCAGACATCCATAATAGCAGGCAACTTTGTGTGAGAATGGTTGAGTAACTTTTGCCTTTATTTTGTCGGCACCATAATCTTCCAACATCTGTAAAACATTGATTATCCGAATATTCCCCTTGTAAGGCAACTTTAAAATATCAACTACCCTTCCACGTTTCGAATCATCCGTGAGTTCATGCTGAGTTACTTTTAATCTGTTGTAACATGCGGCGCAAGGAACCACTACCTCATCCAGCCCTTGTTCCTCAGCATTAGCCATGATTCTGGCAGGCAATGACAAAGATAGATCTTCATTCATCACATGGGCGGCAGTCGCCCCACAGCAGTTCCAATCCTTAATCTCGACAAGTTCAATATCCAATGCTTTTGCAAGCGCCACAACCGACTCATTGTATTCTCTGGATGATCCTGTCAGTGAACAACCCGGGTAAAAACCTATCTTCATTTGTTTTCGGTCTTAACGTTTTCAATAGTTTGGGCAAATATCCTTTTCATACTTCTTCTGTCTTTGATACGCTCAGGAAGAAGATGCAACTTCCCCTTTAAATACATAGCCGGAGCAATGGTTAGATCTTGAAGGAACCGGAAAGTCCGAAATTTGAAATTCAGGACCAATCCAACCTCATAAAGGCGACCAGTACTTTTAACTGAATCAAGAAAAGATTGATGGAATGCGATAATCGGCTTGGAATCAGGATGCAATTTATTCTCTTTAATGGATTGGGTCCGAAGATAATCCATCATTTTAGGAATGTCAATCTCCATTGGACATCGACCCAGGCAATTTTCACAATTGAGACACAGCCAGATAGAATTGGAATTAAGAACTTTATTCAAATTTTCCGGGGTTCCTGTTTGAAGCAACCTCATCAGATAGCTGGGCGGGTAAGTCATTTCTGAAGCCAAAACACAACCAGCAGAACACTTTCCACACTGGTAGCAACGAACAACTTCTACTCCTGTATGTGACTGTAATTCTGATATTTCATGCTTATTTTCCATGCCAGTTCATATATAGTTACATTCATTCATATAATCCCCTAAAGGTAAAAATTTAGTTTCATGCTGTTTAGTAGTTGTCCTTAAAATCTTTCTAAATTAAAATCCAAAGTTCGAATATTTGTTTAAATGTTTTTCTATAATATTTCTTATCTATGCTGGTATGATTTCTGCATTTCTTAATTTAGCACAATCAAATCGTAAAAAGAAATCTAACAACATTCACATGCAATCTATAGGTTTTATCCAATGGTGCCTTGAACACCTGAATTACTGGACCATAACCCTTCTAATGGCCATCGAGAGTTCCGTAATTCCAATGCCTTCAGAACTGGTAGTACCTCCGGCAGCCTACAAAGCAGCAGCCGGAGAACTAAACATTTACCTTGTTGTTTTCTTTTCCACGCTGGGCGCATTGATTGGATCCGTGATTAACTACTTTCTGGCTGATTTTATTGGCCGTCCAATTGTTTACAGATTTGCAAATAGCAAATTTGGTCACATGTTGATGATTGATGAGGCAGGGATCAAAAAAACTGAGGCATTCTTTGATAAAAATGGAGCAATTTCAATCTTCACAGGAAGATTAATTCCGGGGGTAAGACATCTAATCTCAATTCCTGCTGGTCTTTCAAAAATGAATTTTTCCAAATTCGTACTTTATACTACCTTGGGAGCAGGTATTTGGAACATTATTTTGGCATCTATCGGTTATTATCTTGAATCTGTTGTACCCAAAGAGATGCTTATGACAAAAGTGACAGAGTACAGTTCACACCTCTCCTATTTGTTCATCGTTTTTGGCATGGTGGTCTTCGGATATATCCTCTTCAAAGCATTGCAGAAAAGCCGTTAGATTAGCTTTTGTCAATTTCACCGGATCGTAATCTCTTTTGATTTGTTTCCGACGGTAAGAATTGCCTTGTCATCACATTCACCATTACCGAAATTTATCGACCAGTTGTGGTTGGTACTCGTGGTAAATGCAACTGTACCACTGACGATATGATGGCAAAAAGCACTATAAACCACTGGGGCATTGACTGTAATCACTTTTGTAACAGCCACACCGGATGCACGTTTGAATTGTAGGACGCCCCAACATTTAAACATGTTATCGTTAAGGACACCAAGATCATTCATTTCATATTGCCTCGTCAAATTGGCTGAACGGCGTGAAACCCCTAAGTTATCTGAGGTTGAAATAGTTATGTCCTCACTAATTGTTGCTGTTCGCATCCTATTTACAAAATCATTTTGAATCGTTTTAACAACCTTTCCTTCTATTTTCAGCTTGTTAACGAAGTAATTATCAAAAGATTTGGTTCTTACAGAAGGAGAAGCCCTGAATGAATCTGAGGTAACGATAATTTTTCCTGAACGGATTTTTCCATCTTTGCCAGTGCACGATGTCCCAAAATCAAGTACCATGACCTGGGGAGAACTCACTGAATCTAAGCTTACTGATGGACATCCATTAAGATAAATAGAATAGTAAATGGATGCGTCTTTATGTTGGTCAGTAGGAAGTGTCAGTCCTTCATCTACCAGCAAATCAACGTCAGCCATTACTTCTTCTGATTGAGTATCCTGAAGACTCAAAATAACCTCATCTACAGTTTCTCTAAATTCACTTTTTCGACAAGAGATTGAAAAAATTAATACCAAAAACAAGGCAAGAAATATATTTAGGCTTTTCATAAGAGAAGAATAAGGTTTCATAGATGAAATGAGTGACAAAACTGATTTAACAATTTCTTTTACAGATGATTGAAAAAATATTCATGTCAACAAAAATGGACCGCAAAAGTAACAGATACCAATAAGATACCCGTAATGTATAAAAGTTAAACAAGAGATATAAAATTACTGTAAAATAAATTGCCTTTCCATAACAAATTCAACTTTCTGAATTTAACTTTATAGGATTGTTTGCGTCCAATAAGAAAATTCTGGATGAATGAGTGATGTGGCTGAATCAGCTATTGTAAAGATGTTGAAGGATCCGGCCCAAAAAGAGAAGGGGTTTGTTAAACTTATGGACTTGTACAAAGAGCCAATTTACTGGTATATTAGGAGATTGGTTGAATCGCACCTGGATGCAGAGGATATACTTCAAGAGACGTTCATCAAGGTATACAGGCACATAGATTCTTTTAGGGGCGACAGTAAAATTTTTACCTGGCTTTATAAGATTGCAACGAATGAATGTTCAAGACAATTCAGGAAAAATAAGAAATGGAGATTAATTAACAGTTCAGATACAACCAATGTAATTGCCGAATCTTTCGAAACTGATATGGAAGAGAGTCATGTGATCTTGTTAAAATTCCAACAGGCAATTGTGAGACTTCCAGAAAAACAAAAGATTGTTTTTAATTTAAGATATTATGATGAGCTGAATTACGAAGAAATCTCACAGATTCTTGGTACTTCGGTCAATGCATCCAAAACAAATTATCATTTGGCATGTGAAAAGGTCAAAAAATATTTATCTGATCATGCATAAATTGATGCAAAAAGTAAAATATGGAAAAAGAACATGATTTTCAGAAAATAGGCAAGAGAACGACATTCACGGTACCTGACGGCTTTTTTGAAATAGTTACATATAAAACGCTTCAAAAGGCTAAAAAGAGAGAGCAATCCCTAAAAAGAGGCAGATTTCTATGGAAAACCCTTGCAATGGCTGCCTCTCTGATTGCCTTCATTTATGTCGGCTTCTATCATTCTCAATTCACGGAAAGAAAACTAAAATCTACAAGTATTGAAAATAATGAATTACTTGCAATATCATCAAAAAAACCAATCAAACAGGAAAATATAACACCACTTTCTGTTGTGGAAACAACCAAGGTCACACCCGATAATTCACAAGCAAGATCGAAGGCAAAATTCAGTGAGCCCGAAATCCTGAGTGATGTATTGGCTGAATTGCCCGACGACGAACTCATGCAAATGGCAACTCTACTTACTACTGATCCATTTATCGATGAATCAATCCAATAAATTTACAATTTCTTTCAAAATGAAAAAAATATTACTCCTATTGGTTTACCTACTCTTTCTCTCGCTTGGTTCAAAATCACAAAATGCAAATCGTTTTCCCCTCCTTCATGATCGAATTTTAAAAGCCAAGCTCATTGAGATTCGAACCAAACTAAAACTTGATCAGGCTACTTTCGATTCATTTCGAACAATTTACATCAAATATGACAAGGAAATTTCAGATGTCGACATTCGCAAAATGTCAAGAATAATGAATGTTGAACCTGACAGTCTATCTTCAAATGAAGCAGAGCTTTTGATTATCAATCAAATAGAAGGAACTAAAAAATTAATAGACATCCGGCAAACTTATTACAAAATTTTCATGACTGTTCTTACCCCTCAGCAAATTATTAAACTGTACCAGACCGAAGCTGATTTAAGAAAGAAGGTGCTGAATGAGGTAAAAAAGAGGATCAAGAGTCGGTGACAAGTCTTCATTGCAGCAGCAGCGCTTCGGTTGACAAATAAGAATGGCCGGCAACAACTGCCGGCCATTCTTATTTCAGCGGAGAGAGCGGGATTCGAACCCGCGGAGCCCTTTAGAGGCTCACACGCTTTCCAGGTATTAATACAACAGGTACATAACTGATAGTAATTCAATTAAATAGACTGATATTTTTAAAATTTATATAGTTTGAATTTTCCCCTACTTAAAAAATTTCTTCCTACAATATCCGCCTAAATGCCGCTCTTTTTCCGAATTAGCAAAAATAGAATTACTGCACCAACCAAAATAAATGGCCAAGCAGTTTTTTTAGCGATAACACTTGTTTGGGGTAAGGGAAGGAGTATTTTATCTTCAACTTCCAGTACTGCAGACGATGGAATTGTTACCTCCCCATCCCCATTGTCATCCGTGACGATCCGGTAAGGATAGCCCGATGGGCGATACATAAAAGTCTCGCCAACTGGTTCTGGAATGAAACGGCTTTTGTCCAGCACAATCACATCGCCAATTTTAGGAGCAAAATTTTGCATAGGAACCATATTCCCATTTATTCTATAAAACCCGCCGCCCAGGGTAATTTTTCCAACAACCTTAAAAGTTGCGCTATTCTTTGTTGGAACTCCTCCCAGGCCTCCATAGTCCGGCCATTGTGCTCTCTTTTCTTCTTCGGTCATGGAGGTGCTATCGGTAGTGATAGGATCTGATAATTCGTTGGTAAATGCCATTTTGTTTTTATTAGGTTATTATAAAGATTATTTTTTAATTACAATTTCCTGTTGAATATGAATTTTAACAGACGGATTGGCGTTTTTAATAACGGCTTTGGTTTGTCGTTTGCTCAGGATCCACCAGAAGGGATGCTTTCTCTCGGAAAAAATTACTGCAGTTATGGTGTCTTTTGCCTCAATGGAGAGTTTGGCCGTGTCCTGGTAAATCATCCCGGAGACGGAAAACCAATTGTCATGGTATTGTAAGGATCTGGCACGGTACCTGGACGAATCAGGGAGGTAAACAAGCGAATCTCTTACCTGAACAACAATCTCCTTTTTGACCTCTGTACTGCTCTTGGTGTATGACTGAACGGAGCCGGGCCGTATGTATAAATTTTTAAGGTCCTTAACAACGGTTGGGATAGTGTTTCTCAACTCGCGGATGGTAAATTCTTGTGCTGTTACCTTCAGGGCAGACTCTCCTGATCTGGTTTTATAATACAGTGCCTCCTGAGTGCTTGTCTTTAGGTTCTCTTCCATTCTTTTGTAGTTTGCATGCTCAGAAAAGTATAGTTTTATGCTCTCTCCGGATACAAACAATAAAAAGAGGATGACAAAAGCCACAAATGCCTGGTTTCTCATTAGAATGGTACTTCGTTAATTGTTTGGGTTTCTGTATAGGTTTCGAATATTTTTTCGTCAAACGCGCTCAGTTGATAATTGGTGTATTTGATTTCATTGTCCCTGGGCTGAAACTTCAGAATCAGATACTTTTCTAATCTGACAGCTTGACCAGGTTTACACAACACACAGCGAACAGTGTATTTGAACTGTTTCATTTTGGACTGGTAGGAAACCACCTCCTGCGAGGGATGATGCCAGGCTTCGAAATGCCTGTACAATGTTTTATACAAGTTGCCGCCGGACATTCCGACATAAACCAATTTTGCATTCTCCTTGATCAGATAGACGCCGGATCTACGCTGGATCTCCGGGAACATCGTTTTACCAGGAGACTTGTATGGAGGCAGAAACTTAAACTTTTTCATCTCCATCGGTTTTCGTTAGTTGAGCATTCAGTCCGGTGGCCGCCGAGATTGCGATCATGTATTTGCAGACTGAAAGGATGTGAGTATCCAGCTGCAGGTTCATGGCGGAATTGGCTACCCAAATAGCAGTACAAGATCCCATAACTGTTACGGCGATGGTGCGAATCTTTACCCAAAAAATGGGCGTTTCGGCTTTGAGTCGGTTAATTATTTCCTTCATTTGCTTCAAAATTTATGCCTGTTTGAGTTTCTACTTGCTTTTTAACAGCATTACCTAATAATCGGAATGGGTTCCAACGAGTTATGTTGTAAATGTTTTTTGTGATAGAAATAAGAAGTAGGCCGCTGAAAAACCAACTAAGCAGTTTGTAAGTCAAAAAAAAGTCGTGGTAATAAACAGAATCCCACATGAATACTGCAATTATCAAAGTCAGTGAAGTAAATATCCTGGGAACGGTGGTTCGCCAAATTATCTGAGTATTAAATTTTTCACCTCTTAGCTTTTTAGCCGATAAATAGCCAAAAAAAACATCCAATAAGAAGAAAAAAAGTAACAAATGAATAATATCCTTAATGGGTATTAGATGCCCAATTATTGATCCAGCAAGGCCAATTACCCAAACCCATAAATTGCCAATTGCTTTAAATAACCATTGAATTTGATCCATGCGTGATTAAATTATGCAATTGGTATTTGAAGTTTAATTTCTATCAGGCCCAAAAAGGCTTTGTCATATCTATTGCCACCAAAATAAATGGACATTTGCGCCGGAGCGGTAAAGCTTTGCAAGGGAGATGTTGTGGTACCCTGATTGTTGGTTGTCCATACTTTCCAGTATATTATCCCTTCCAGACCTAATAGCGTTGCTGTAATATTGGATCCGGTCAAGGTTGCTGCTACGGCTGTGGTTACATCTCCCGGATTTGTACCATATAAAATTCCCTGGGCTGTGATCTGCTGACCTCCATTGTTCAAAACATGAGCAAATAAATCAACCTGACCATTGATTACCAGGGCTGTAAAATTTTCGAGAGTTGGAGCTGCATATATACCTAAGGGGCTCGAAAATTGAGATAAGAGGGTCGGAGTCTGCCAATATGCAGCATAAAGGTTACCTGCACTGTCGCTCACAATCTCATTGATAGGCACGTCTGCCCTTACGCCACTATATTTGTTAAGGTAGACCCCTGATGTATGCGCCCCGGCGTTGTCGTTTGGTGACCAGGCGCCTGGATTTGAAATGTCCACAAAAATGATGTATCTGTTTGTTTGCAGCGTTATTAAATAGTTACCCATCACAAGGGCACCATAACTCTGTGTAACAGGTGGATTATCCAGGGAATGAAGTTTCCCAAGCCCTGTCAGGGTTAGATCTGATTTTTTTACGGCAGCGACTGTCCAACCAAAACCGCGAGTTGCAGGGTTTGCTCCTGGTTGTACCTCTACGCCTAAAAAAAGATAGTCGGCATTTTGACTCATATCGTCGGTACACTGCGGAACATAGGCCCATCCTGCAGCGCTCAAATCGGATATTTTAACCTTGTGAATTTCGCAATAAGTTTGGCCGGTAGTTGCGTCATAACCCGAAGGAAAACCCGTGGCAGGGCTTGTGTATGCCAAATATAAATAGGTACTATCAGTTATTGCACTGTGTATTGTACCCTTGTTGCCAGGGTTGTATAACCCAGAAATATAGCCACCCTGACTATCTTCATTGTAATATTCAGGACAAAGGGTACCAAGGGTTGCAAAATCAGGATTATACTGCCCCCCCGTTAGTACTATTGGATCCAGGCGGTGAATCCGTCGGTAATTTATATCAGACAAGTATAAATATACACCATCTGTAAAAATAGGAACCGACACATTTATGCCCATTATACCAAAAACTTTATATGTATGTGCGACAGTGTCGTATTGCATTATATAGCTATCTGTGTGACCTGCTCCAAGTGACGCGTTATAAAACATTGCATACAACTTCCCGCCGCAAAGAACAATTTGCTCCATACTTTTGGAATACCGGTCAGATCCGCTGCTCTGCACAGGATCACTTACCCGAATGGGAGTCATATCATATCCAGATATATTATTTTGGGGAGCCCGCACCAAATATCCATCTACGGTAGGGAACGGATTATTTCGCGTGGTGCCATAAAAATAGCCGTTATAAAAAATTGATCCGTGTAAAAGCGTACTATTTGCCGGTGTGCTGAGTGAAACGCGAGCCGTTTCATTTATCTCAGTAATTGTAAGTGCCGCCGAATTAAAAAAATGCTCATACGTCCCCGAATTACTAGTATAGACTTTTGTCGCTCCATCATAGTAAAAGGGATTAATTGTATAGATGCCGTCGGCGATTATACCGGAAACCACTGGGTTTAACTCATTATTTGACGTATGCACTACCACACCCGCTTTTACAAAATCTACCCCCCACACCGAAACAGCAAACGTAGAGAGTGCCACCCCAAAACTGCCCGAATTTATACGGGCACTACTCAAAATTGATACATTTTTAAGCGGTAAGGTGTAAGAATAGATTGGATTGTCAATCAATTCCGGATTACTGGCCCCCTGGCTCCAAACTGTAGAAAAATCCAGTCCGGTAAAATTCGACTGCACCGCCATTTGTGACGAGGTTAAGCCTGTTTGTTTACCCGTTTCACCTGTAGCGGTCATGCTTAAAATGGAGGCCGAATTAAAATACAGATAGACCTGCTCAACAGATAGCCCGGCTTTGCTCATTGGCGGCCTGTTGTTGAAATAGGTGTTACAAAGGTCGCCATTGAACACGTTGCGCCGGTGTATGACCTGCGTACCCGCCCCAAGAATAAACCCGGACGGGCCGCCGTTGTAACCTCCGGAAATAGTGCCGCCGTTCAGATGAAAATTTCCTAAAACCAGACAGTCTTGTACAATCGCCCCTGCAGATGTGCCGTTGGTGGCTCCATATATAAGATGTAAAACATTGGTTGTTGCCGGGTCATTTTGTGTGATGTTTATATTGGCCAGTATTAGACATTTTTGTATTGTAGTAGTGGATTGTATTGTGTAAACAATCATGCCCCCGGCCATGTCGCAGCCTGTTACTACATAGGATGGCACAACAACCTGACAGTTTGAAACAGTGCCGTTAACCTGAGTAAACAGGCACGGCATACGCTGTTCGTAATACATTGCCGGGGCTGTGCGGTACAATCGTACATTGTCCGCACTGCCTGAGAGGTTGCCTAAAAACCCCTGCCTTACATTGCCCTCCAGTGTGATACCCGATATGACAAAGGCCGTGCCGTAATTTATAGACCCTGAGAAAGATTTTAGCAGAGCGCTGCCGGTGGCTGTTACGTGTACGTTTTGCAGCGTCCCAGCGCTCAGGGTGTTAGCGTTGGTGTTTATCACATTGGAGGCCGAAGTGCTTGTACTGGTAGTATAATTGAGCGTAATATTTTTTAGCTCTGCACCGGACCAAAACTGCAAGCCCTGTGCGGTGTCCGTGCCCGTGCGAAGGTTATTAATCGTTTTACCGTTCCCGTCAAAATGGCCCTTGAGGTCAAAAGTGAGTGAGGCATAATAGTTGATTTGAGCGGTCATGTCAATATTGTTCATAACCTTCATATAAATCCCCGCAACGTTGCTATTAAGCGCGCTTATCAGCTCCGCCGGTGTGGTGATCTGCCAGGGGTCTGCGGATATTCCCGAGCCTGTTCCTGTCCATGCCATGGATTAAACTTTTTGTATATAGTAAATAGTAGTAGTGCTCACCGTGCCTGCGCTTACCAGTGCATCATATGCAGCCTGAGTGAGAAACATCGTCGCCGTTATCTGACCCCCGTTTGTAAGCGCGTCAACCTTCGAGGCTGTTACGCTCACTACTCCAGCCGAAATTAGCGTTTCATCATTGTTATATACGCATTTTGCTCCTGTTGTAAGAGCAGCCCAGGCCGCCGCATCCGTAACGGTTGGAATGGTGTCCCCGTTACGGTATTTCGTTTCTATCAGGTTAGTGGTGGTTATTTCGATGGTGCCTATACAAATAGTCTCATAGATTGTGCCGTCGTTTCCTGTATATGTGCCTTTTTGTCCGTGGCTTAGTGTGGTGGATATATTCATTGCCCTGAGCGATGCCCCGTGTTTTGTTGTTATGGTCGCCGAGCTATAATTAGCTTTTGGCACAAAAAAAGAGGCTAAACCATTGCCGAGATAAGCGACGCAAATATTTACAGAGGTGTCAAAAACGTCGGAACCCCACCAAATGGCAGTTAATTTGCTGCCGTTAAAGGCTCCATCGTCGCCCCTGTATCCCGCTCCTGATGCTTTAAACCCCATAGCGTTTGTGCCAGGTAATCCTTTCCACGATAAGGAATCAGCGGCCTTCAGAACGTCGCCCGCGGTATTATAATTATTAAGCCCGTCCGGGTCGGCTGACCGCATAATATTATACCAATCAGCCCCTGCAGGGATTCTCCACCCTGGAGCAGTTATGTTTCTTGAATCGGAAGCAGCATACCAATTGTAAAGATACCCTGCGCGTCCATCAGAAAAAGAAGAAGTAACAATGCTTGTAGTATCTGCTGCCGCCTGTATCACCTGGGATATAGTTTTTTGAGAGTTAGGCCAAACATTCACCTCGTCGTTGTTGTATGCGCACTTGGCAGGCGTATTAAGGGCGGCCCAGGTGGCCGCGTCTGTAACGGTTGAAATGGCGTCCCCATTGCGGAACTGTGTCTCTGTTAGATTGGTGGTAGTCCATTCCTGGGTTCCTATGCAAATAGTTTTATATAGTTTTCCGTCGTTGCCAGTGTATACTCCGGCTTGTCCGTGGCTCAGCGTGGTACTATCTTTAATTATACGGATTGATAGGCCATAGTTAAGCGGCATTGCCGCCCAAACCACTAAAATAGTAGTGTTAAACTGTACTTCGTATTCAGTGGCGGTGGTGCCTTCCATATTGGAATGGGCTGTCCATAAATGTACTGTTTCACCTAAGCCTTGGAAAACGCCCATGTTGTTGCGCCTGCCTGATCCTATTAAATTAAATCCAAATGTATCTACCCCGTAATTCCCAGGACCCCAATGAGCCGATCCTGCCTGTTTTAGAGCATTTCCACTTGTACCCCCAGCATAAGATTTAAGCGTTTCAAAGTTTGCTGCCGTGGGTATAGACCACCCCGCGGCGGTAATGTGTCTGCTGTCCATTGCCGCATTCCAATTATAAAGATACCCGTTTGCACTCTCTAAAAAAGTACCAAAATTTGGTTTTGGTGCGGGAACCGGTATAATAGGCAAAGCCTGGACGCTTACTGCAGGGATCTGCTCTGCGGTAATCACAGGATGGCTGTGCGAGGTGATTTCTCCGGTTAATACGGCCTCAATGTCTGCCTTGGGGTGCTTGTGCAGCATTGTCCCTTTAATTTTATCTATCTGCATGACATTATCGTTTGTATGAATAGGTTAAAACTGCCCTGTTTACCCAATCCTGATCAAAGTTCAAAAGGCCTCCGGCATACATGAAGGTGGTGATGGTACCCGTTTTCTCTATTTTTTTGATCAGTGCCTTGGTAGGGTCGCCATTTTGAAAATAGCCAAGATAAGTGAGATCGTCTGTTGCCTCGTCAATGATGCTGGCTTCTCTGGCTGCTTGCTCTAAGGCTGAATCGTAAATGCTCATTTTTTCAAAGTATTATAAATGTTAAACATGGCTGCAATAATTACCAGGATAGAAAGGCCGACAATGATGTTTTTCAATGTCTTATTCATTGGTATTAAGTTTTTTTTTTGAATAAATCTTCGTCACCTGCAGGGACGAAGGAGAGAATTTTCGTTTGCACCTCGGCAACTGTAACCTGACCGTCTTTGTTGAGATCATATCCGGCATTTTGCTGGGCAATTTTAGAGGCCGCAATACTGGAGGTCTGCAAAATATAACCAGGATCCTTGCCTATTGCCCTGGGAAAGAAGATCGCAAAATAAACATCGACAAAGGAGGTCATCTTCCACTGGTACGACTTAAGATAGTCGTAGACATAGTCCAATTGATCCACGTTGCTCATGGCGGCCAACTCCTCTGTTGTTGTTCCCAGGGAAAGAGCTGTCACGGGCATAAACTGAATTAATCCGGTAGCTCCGCTCATGCTGTTGCGGGCCCGATGGTTTAACCTGGATTCTATCCACATGCAAAGCATTAACCAATTTGGGTCAATTCCAAGATCATCTGAAATTTTCTGCACCTTCTTTAGAAATGCAGCAGTGTTTTCTACAATAAGGTTTTCAAAAATCATTTTAGTCTTATTAAATTATTTTTGAAACTTTAATAACCAAAATACTTGTCACAAAAAGACATGCGCAAAGGATGAGCACCGAAAGAATATCAAACTCAATGGTCATGGGCGGGAACTTCCCGGCCTGCAGATCCTTCATAAATTTGGAGTCGAAAAAGTCTGTCATGGTTTTAGGATTTAATGATTAAAACCAGCACAACCAGACCAATGCCGATGTAGACATAATTGGAAATGTCGCTCTTGGTCGGTGTGCCGGATGATTTAGCCGCTAACCATTTTCGACTGCTGCCTGTTGTGCCTGGGCATAGGCTGCATCGTTGGCGTCTTTGATGGATTTAAGAATCCCGTCATAAGTGTCTTTTGCCCTGGACAATTGCTCGTATGCAGTATCCATCTCCGGCTTACGAACTCTTTTGGCATAACTGTCGTGACCAACGCTAAGAGAATAATCATAGCCTTTTTTGGCATTGTCATAGGATGCCTGGGCACTGGCCACTGTCGCTTCTGCCCTGGCAAGATCGTCGCCGGTGAAATTTCGGGCTTTGTTTTTATAAATTAGTTTCATACCGTTATGCTTTTTTTGGATGCTATGACTACAACCGCTAAAATGATACCTCCAATCAGTATCATGGGCAGGTAGTTGGTTTTCTGATCACCTGCAGCTAAAATCTGGCTGACCGTTGCTGATAAATTGTTGTCCTGGGAAGTGGTTAGCCTGATGTACTCCTGCTCGGTCATCTGGCCGGCCATGTATTTCTGTGCAGCGGCTTGCTGGGTCGCTGATTTCATGTTAAAATAGGATGAGGTAACGTTACCAACCGCCCCGACAATATCGCCCGCCGCATTGGCTATTGCGCTTACTGGATCTGCTGCTGCTGCCATTAGGTTGCTTTGTTAAGGATGTTTACATTGTACCAGGCTTCTGAGACTTCAGAAAAACCCAAAGTGCGTTTTAAGGCAGACAGGGTAAGAGGCCCAAACTTTCCGTCAACATTCAAAAAGGCAAACGGTAAAATAACATGGTTGTTTAACCAGGTTTGAAGGTTCTTTACCTCAGTCCCGGTACTGCCATTCTTGAGTGGAAATACAGCCACGTTGGTGGAGCTCGTATTGTACTGGCCTTGCGCCGGAGTTGGGTTAGAGCCATTGCCTAAGATCCAGTCGAGCCAGGACGAAGACGAAGCAGATGAAGATTCTTGTGAAGATCCAGTCTTAACTGCTGCCGGCGAGGGAGAAGAACCAACATTGTTGGCCGTTTCATCCATCTTGGTTGAACTACCGGGCTCGGAAGGTATAACCGCTTGCCCGGTAGTGGCTGCCGTGACTTTTTTAACGGTAAACCATAAATAAAGGCCAATGATCAGCATTACCACGGTTCCGCCTATTATCAGATATTTATTACTTGTTTTCATTAGAAAGCGATGTTATTGGATTTGAAAATATTTGCGACAGTCTCCAGGTCGGATCCGGTGAGCTCGCGGTTGATCCATCCCTGTAAATTCAGATCAACAGAATAGAGGTAGTTGTCCAGCCACTGACTCAGACCCATGCCGTTGTAAGGCTTGATGCCAAAAGTTTTGACAATCATCATCAACTCATCGCGGTTACGACCTGAAAGAAGTCTGATGATCGTCTTTGAATCGTGCCCCCATTGGTCCATGGCAGCAAGCAGCTGCTGTGAGATCAATATTGCATCACCAGGGCTAATCGACACCTTGGAGGAGTCATAGGTCAATTTATTCAGGTCTGATTCTGCCTTGGCAGTGCTGTTTGGCCCAAAACCAAAAGAACTGAAGAAATTGCCCACGCCGTTTTTCAAACCCGCATACAGACCAAGTCCTACCAGGATAGCTACCGGAACAAGCCAATATTTTTTTATCGTTTCCATGGTTTTTGCTTTAGGCAGGGTTGGTTATTCCGGCGTCGGCATAGATCTGCCGTAATGTTTTAGCATTCCAGACAGCGGTCTGCCCACTCATCTGAACCGCCGAAAGGTTCATTTCTTTTGCCTGCCTTGTCATTTCATCAGAAAGGGCTTGAACCTGCTTTAACAAGACAGAACTTTGCCTGGTTAATTCATCATATCTTCCGTCGGTTAAAAAAGTATAATCCTTCGAGCTATTGGCCGAATCAATCAAAAACCTTCTTGCGGCATTTACAGATGTGAGTTTTTGGTTAACCAATTGAAACTGTTCGTCCAAAGAATACATGTTTGTGCCAAGCAAATCCATTCCGGACGCCAAAGCATTTATTTCGGGATCAATGATATTGTTCGCAAGAACGGTCATTTGCATCAACTCCTTTTGAGGTTCCATCTTCACCAGCTCGGCCAGTGCGGTATCAGAAATAAGATTTCGGGGAACTACTGCAGGTAAGTCCACTTGAGGGGTAACTATTACTGTAAGAGGAGCTGCAACTGCGGGTTCTGTCATCGCGGCAATGTTTTGTAGTGCCGTTGTTGACGGATCTATCAAGCTCGGCTCAGGAGCGGTCAGGACAATATCACTGATCTCTTTACTTGAAAGCAGCGGTGCATTTGAGGATACTGCAGGAACCGGAACCATTCTTGTATCTGAAGCATTGGCCGAACTCGCAGCGGAGAGTGTTTTTTTGCGGACAAACATCAGCCACAAGAGGAAAGCCAATAAAAGTACGATGATAGTATTTTTCATTTTTTACATCATTAATGATTGATTGAGATTTTGCTTTAGCTGCAGGGCTGATTCCTGAAGGCCAAAATTTTGTATTTCGTCGGAGTTACCAGAACCTTGCGTGACGGTCCAGGGGGGCAGGTCATTCTCTACCGGACCCGGAAGCCTTAAGGCAGGATTATTTTGGTTGACCGAAATCCGGTAGCTGATAAGTGAATCCGGATTGTTGTTGCCCAGAATATTACCTTCAGGAGTATCGGAGAGCCATTTGAGAAAATGATTTACGCCAATTAATCCATTGTTGGCTGGGTCTGCCAACCAAAGCTTATAATCTGAGTTCTCGGTAGAAAATGAGGTGTCTTTTGCTGTCGCTCCTGAAGTAACTGTTGAGACAGCATTTTTCTGGTACAGTTTCCAGACTATAAAGATCAGCGCTCCCCAAAGAATAATATTTTTCATTTTCTGGAAATTAAGAGGATGAGCACTACTGCGGCGGCAACATACCACCAGAGATTATTTTTTACCATGGTAACGGCTTTTTCCGAATAGTCTGCCTCTGCGGGCAGTTCTGTACTACCTGCCACCTGTGCCGGTACCGGTACTGGATCTGCAATGGGCGAAAGCACATCTGAGCGTTTTACTTCGTAGGCTTCGAAATCAGCAGGCATAGGGTATTTGTCCAGGATTGTAAGATCGTAAGAAGACAAAGCATCACCCAGCTTTTGTTTCATCCAGGCTTCGCGGGCAATTTCGACAAACGGACCTACCGGTGGTGTGTGTGGTCGTTGAATTTCAGCATCTCCTGTAACGGGGTTGATGGCATTGAGTTGGGCATATTCTGCCTCACTCAAAGATTTTGCCCGCTCCAGCTCCTTGTCGATGTAGCTTGCTTCGTAGGCAAGAGAACTGCCTGTTTCGTAGCTCTCTGCGATTATTGCGTTTTTGTACATGTTGAGCATTCTTATGTATTGTTCTTTGGTAAAAAATGGAAGTACACGGCTAACAGAAAGGACGGCCCAGCGGTGAGATCCGGGAAAAGTCCCGGAAATTTTTCTGAAAGCATAGTTATCGGCCTCTATTTCACTGTCTGTATCTAAGCGGATATGCCCTTCCTCATGCAATGCAATGAGATGCCGTACCTGGCGGGGGTAGGAGAAATAAAGGTCAAGATTGAGGCAAACAGTTTTGATTGATTGGTAACTCGTTGCCGGGGTTGATCCCATGTAATTTGTTGCCGCGTACCTCATTTTTATCTCCTGCGAAACAGAAAAATACCAACTACGATAACTGCAAGAAGCACACCACCTACAATGAGAATCTGCTTATTCTTTGCGTCGGATGCCTCTTTGTCGAGCGCAGCCTGTGCTGCAGACCTTTGAGCGGCTGCCTGAGCCTGTGCAGTGGTCATGTTTGTCGTTTGCTGGGTCTGACCTGTCTTGACTGTGTTGTAGATATTTGCTCCTGCAGAAACAGTGTTGCCAATCAATCCAAGGATGTTGTTGAAGCTCTTGGTAAAATCTGCAAAACTGGTATTCTTCTTTGTTGGGGCAACAGTGCTATTGACCGGATTTCCATACATGTCGTACTTGGTTGGCGTATACCCTGCAGGGAAAAGCGTAGAGTCTTTATAATTGATCAGTCCTGCATCCAGATATCCCGCGGAACTACCCGAAGGTGCATTGCCATAAGCATTGATGTCTTGCATGGGATCTCCGGCAACATAAGGCTCACCGGTGATGTAGTAATAATCACTTTTGTAGTAATCCTCTTCGCTGCCAATGAAGTTGTTGACTCCACTTTGGCTGAGAGCATACAAATCAGTAACGAATGCCTGACCAAAGGCGGCTGTAGCCAGTACTATTGATCGCGGGGTTGGTTCGGCCCCTATCCCATAGCGCTGAAACAATGAACGCACACCGGTGGGATGTGCGTTCAGAATTTCGCGGGATAATGTAATCGCGTCATTCATATCCCTATGATTTTAATCTTTTGATTAATACTGGCCATTGGCTGATTTGACAGCTGCATCCAACATGGCGGCTTCGTTGCGGATGGCGCCGATGAAGAAGGTAATGGTCATTGTGCGACCGGCTCCGATAGTAGTAACAACGGATGTCTGGTTGTCAAACTGAGCGTCAGTGAGCGGAATTTCAACAATCTTGTTGTTGTTCTGCATGCTGTTCTGATAGTTGGCAGGACTCTTTGTTACAAAGCCAAGGTCTTTCAACGGTGACTCTTTGCGGAAAAGAAAGTCATTGTTGAACTGTGCAGGGTCATCTACACTGATCTTCATTCCAGTGATTCGCACAGGATTCAGTTTAACAAAAGCCAGGAACTCATCAATACTCTTTGGTTTGCCAACGGCAGTCACAACTGCATTGGTCGTTGTAATAACGCTACCTTCCTTGATGATTGCAGCAACGGCAGATCCGGAGGCATTCTTCACCTGCGAGGCAGTTGTGAAATAAGCCGGCAGAATGGCAATTGACTGGTCAATTGCTGCTGTTCCTACGTTGGCAATGGTCATGGTGAATGATCCCAATGCGGGTGCAATTGGTTGAGCGGCTAAGCCGTCATAGTTTCTTCCTTGTTCGTAAGGATTTTTGCGAACCGGGGCTCCTTCGTAATTTCTTACGTTTCGTTTTGCTCGTTCTTCAAGCTCAGCGATAGTCATTAATTTGCTCATCATTTTAGAGTTTGAAGATTAAACGGTTGGTTTTTGGTACTCTTTCCACCCCAGGTAAACTACTACCAGGAGGGTTGCCAGTGCGATATAAGCCACTGTGGAGGTCTGTTTAAACATCTGTAATTGTTTTTAAATTGTGAAACTTGTTGTTAAAAGCCTTACAATTTTCATATTTAAAATATTGTCATTTCCGTTTAAAGCACTCATATACACGTATAAAACCCAATAAACACAGCGTGTCACACCTATAAAAATGGACATAAAAAAAACCGGCTCTTCAACCGGTTGCTGCAGACGAAATGTAACCATTACTCGTCTTCTATCACTGCAAGAACTTCGACCAGGTACCTCACTTGTCCAGGCAAAAGAATGCGCTGGTTTTTTTGATATCCAAGCTTCTCGAGTTGTGAAAAATATCTTCTGTTGAGCCATTTTTGAATGGTAGATCCTGACACCCCACATTTCTCTGCCAATTCAGACTTACTGATACAATGAAAGACGTTTATCTGCTTTTGCTCGGTCATTGTTCAGATTTTTAGTGGTTCAATGTGCTCATAGTAGTGGATGTTCATCGCTGGATCGTCCTGCTTTACCCAGGCTATGTTTACATCCATTGCCCTGGCATTGATGCGCTCTTGTGCCTCCAGAACCAACTCGTATCTGGGAATAATGGCTTTCTTTCGGTTTAGTTTGTCCATGGTCAGAAATAAAAAGTAATCACTGGTATTGGTGAATGCCTGGTTGGGAACGTCGGTAAAGCCGTGACCACAAAGGATGATGTCAGTTTTCATTTGTCTTCGGCGCAAAAAAATGCTCTTCAGGTTTGGATCCGTAATACTGGCCAGGTAACTCCGGCAGTCATCGAAAACCAACAAGCCACCAAAAAAATTTTTATATATCCGTCGCAGTACGTCCAGATCCTGGTTCCATACATATCGCCTGGCGCCGGAAAATTCAAAATCGCCCGGATTATCCAGAACCGTTTCCTCCAAATTGGTCCATTCGGCGCCATCGGGGGTGACAACCAGTACGCGCTCCAGCCTGGAGAGTGAGGCGTGAACGAATTTTTCCACCAGGGTAGTCTTACCGGTTCCGTTAAAGCCCAGGATGATGATCTGTTTTGCGGATCGTGCCATAGGTTAATGCTTTTGCTCTTCTCTTTTTTCTGCTCGCTCTTTTTCTCGCTTTCTATCTTCTTCCATCTCTTTTTTCAACTCTTCGGCCTCCTTTTCTGCAGCTTCAGCCCTGAGATTTGCCTCGCGGATCTGCCTGGCCATGTTGAATTTTTTGGAGATGACAATCATGGTTACCATCAGTGCCATCACCCATGGGGGCATGTCCACTGATTTATCCTGGAAATACATGCCCCAATATTTGGTCAGTTTTTTCCTGTCTTCCGGATCCGCCTCAAACTCCTTTGAATCGGCAACTTTGGCGTAGTTGGCAAATACTACTGCCAGGCCCGAATCGGCCATGGAGATAATGAGCTCGGCGGTATCGTTACTGCGGACCTTCTGAGCCATACTTGCATTGGGATAGCCACCTTCATCATGGTTGACGGCCTCCTGGGCGTCCGGAACGATGGACTGTGACTTCTCAAAAGGCTCTTTGTCTTCAGCCATCTCCAGCAGAACACGGTCGGCTTCGTCGTCGGGCTTGAAAGGATTGTTCTCAATCGATTCTTTGGGCTTTAGCTCTTCGCTTGTCAACATTCCCATTTTTAGAAAATTTTAGTGATCATTTCATTTAAAAAGTCTGTCATCGGTTTTACTTCGATGCTGCGCACAAAGAGCCGGTTCGAAAACGCACCAATAACAATGTAAATAGTTTGGCTGTCGTTGTCTATCTCTAAAAAGGCGGTGCAGTGTGTTTCGTTTTCCTTCAGCTCCTGTTGATTGATATAAGCCATCATACCTTTCTCCAGATTTCCTATTTGCGCTTTTATCTGCGGCATATAAGATTTTACAAGTAGTATTATCGCCGGATTCATGACTGTTTCAGGATGTTGGTGATCCGCACTATGTCTGAATAAGAAAGAACATAAGGAAAATCCAGCTCAGACTCCTGCTTGGTGTAGTTGATGAAAATCTGCTTGAGAATCTGCGCCGGTGAAGTCTCACTTTTATACCTGGCAGTAAGCCTTTCGGATACCAGGTCAATAAGCCGCCTTTGCAGGGGAGAAAGATCTACGATGACCTGATCGCCCGATGGCAGACCTGCCTTTAATGCCTGGAGACTCTCTACCAGATGGGCTGCCTCTTTTTGGTGATCCTCTTTCGATCTGCTAAGCTGATCGCGAAGGTCCTGGTTTTCCTGATCCTTTAAATCGAGCAGGGTTTTAAACTCTCCATTCTTGTTGGTCAGCAGCTGGATGGTTTCCAGATCTGCGGTCAAGGATTGATTTTGCTTTTTTGTTTGACGGGATGCTCTGTCAACAAGGGCGTTAAAAACTACACGGATCGATGTCTCCGGATCAAATTCCGGAAACATTTCAACGATGCGCTCTTCGTTCAGAATCCTTTCATCCTCGCTGGTACGAATGGTGATCGGGTTTTTTAACTTGTAAATTGTTTCGCTCATGGTATTTGGTGTTTAATAAATTTTGATTTGATGTGGACAATTTGAAAAAGAGTGTTGTATCTTTGTGATCAAGCAGGCTTGGAAACGTTTTAAGACGTAAGGGGTGAGTGAAAGAGGCACATACCCGCCAGGATGCTTTAAAAAGTACCGGATCAATCTGGTGCTTTTTTGCTTTTAGCTCTTTTATACAAAGTTTTAATTGCAAGTTTTTTCCGTCCTTTCCTTATCTCTTCAACATAGAAATACTCACTAACAATAAGCTTTTTGTAAATAATTGTGTCTTCATTTTTGCCAACATCAATTGCATCATAATTTTTGACGATAAGTGGAATGAGTAATAAGTCAGAGATAGTAATATTTGCATGCTTCATGGCGTGAATAATACCAGATCTATCAATGCAGTGCCGGTAACCAGTAAAATCAATCCCGGTTAAATTTCTCAGAATGATTATCTCCGGTTCTTTTAATACAGCAAAATCAAAATATTGATTATTACCATCTCTCTCCCTGAGCGACTTTTCAATTAATTCAAGTAATTCCTTTTGATTGTCCATTGTTTGCATGTATACCAATTCTGTTTTCAAAAATTTACAGTTTGTAAATTGTAAACAACATTGTGAATACCTTTATTTACAAATCATATTCTCCTACAAATTTCCTGTTTGCCAAACCTGTAAACAACAGGCAAGTGAAGATTTCCGAAAAACTGCACACTGTTTCGTGTGCAGTTTTTCATTTATTTTTAGTTTTTCGGCCAAAAACAAAAAACCCGGCTGTTAACCGGGAATTTTGTTTGCTAAATCGATTTTTACTCTGACTGTCTTGCTGGTGAGTTTTTTTCCATGGCTTTTGTTTAAAATGGTAAATCGTTGGCTTCTTCACCCGTTCCTGCAGAAAACTCAGATACCGGAACCTTCTCTTGTGGCACTTGCTGAGCGTTCTCTGTTTTTTGAGCAGTACCGGCCAAATTAATATTGGACACATTGCACTGGAGAGATACAACCATCTGGCCATCTTTATTTTTGTATTGGCGAACTTCGGGGACTCCTTCTACCAAAACAATAGTGCCAGCTTTCAAGTACTGTGCAATGACGGTTTTTTTCTTGTCGTCTTTCCAATAACCACAACTTACCCATGTTGTAATTTTTCTTAAAACTCCATCGTTGTCTGTAAACTGCTTGTTGTGCGCAACGCTAAAATTCACACAAAAACGACCGTTGACTTCTGATACTGTGGCATCCTGGCCAATGTTTCCTAAAACTTGTAATTTTAAAAGACTCATAACTTGAAAATTTAAAAAATGATTAATTATAAAACTGAACTTTTTAGTTATTTGATTAAAAGGTATTGTTCGTAAAGTGACAAAAATTGCTGAGAGGCATACATGGCTAATTTTCTTGATTTGAAGCAAAGCCGAGTATCGACATACGCAAACGCATCCGCGGGCGAAGTAAACGAATACGAGCAAGCGAGACAGGCATCCGCACCACCATTGAGAAAATTTTCAAAAAACAAGTTATACCATTTGTTTTCTTTATTGTTTTTTAAATCAGGTACCCAGTTTTGATTTAGCGCCCTGGTGATAATACATAACTGATAAAAGGCGTCTACTGAATTTGCAATGTCGTTTACTGAATCATTGATAGCAATTCGCTTTACTGGTATTCGCAATTCAATACATGCGTCCTTAAATGTTTTGATTTTCTCAATAATTTGATCATCTGACAAGGTTTCCATTTTTTTAAATTTTAATTGTAAATATTTGGGTTTATCTCAATTTCTTTGTCTGCGCTGTCTCTTCAGCCTCTCTCCCAACTCTTCTATTGCCTGCCTGGTTGTTTCAACATTCAACTTCTCCCCTTTTCTGGTTGCCTCATTGCCTAAAACAATCTGATAATCCTTTTCCGGGATGTGGTGCACATAGGCAGGATTGATAAGCCAAAATTTATTTAAAAGGGAGATTTCACCGGTTTGTTGATCAGTAAACTCTTCGGCAACTTCTGCATAATCGTCCTCTACTTTAGTATCATTACTGACGTTTAGGGACTTTTCGCCATAAAGCGCACCAAATTTTGCGTATAATTTTACGTTGTGAATTTTTGTCGATATATCTGCCATCATAGGGAGGTCAAATTTTCCTGTATTCTTGTCGAAGGCGTGTGGCTCGAAATGGTAACTTATCGTTTCCATTACCGCAATCATCATCTCTTTAGATCCCCATTCTGTTGCCCGTACCTTTTGCCCCTTAAAATCGAATGAAAAAATGGTTTCCAGCCCAATCAGTGTTGCCCCTGCAGGTTGGAGCTCTTGCGCATCCCTTGCATTCAACAGCTTATTGCCACGACAAATGGCGTCAATCTGTGCCTGACTAAAACTAATACGTTCACTGTATTTGTTTACCGTTATACCGTTCCAGTACATTAATACCGCCTTATGTAGTTTGTTCCTGCTCTGAATTGATTGACGGACCAGCAACAGTGAATGAATGTGAATGTGGTTACCGCTTCTCTTTTTCTCAATTTCAATCCCATATTCTCCACCCAAAACCAGATAATTCCACTCCGGAAGCTCTTTTCTCATGCGATGGAATTTTTCGGCAATGGTGGCAAAATAGTAATGATCGCCATTGAAGCCATTTTCAGCAGTGTGAGGCACCGTTAATGTCAAATGCATCAAATCATACTCCAATTGGCCTAAAACTTCACTGTTGGCATATTTCTTGGCATTTACGCGAACCTGAGTGGTATAACTTCGTTTACCCGTGGCTTTGTCTCCCATTTCAATAATAAAGCGGTTTTCTTTAAACCAATTCATGTATTTGCGACGCACGGTCTTTTGTCTGGAATAATTACAGATGAAGCAAAGCTTGCTGTCACATCGATTCGAGTGAATTAGATTAATTTCTCCCGACTCGCAGTTTTCGCGGTAGATTGACATAGCAGAACAAACAACCAGGTTGGTGCTTAATTTTTTGATCCTGACGATCTGATCTTCCTGAAGATTGGTATTTAAAAGGAAAGCATTCATTTCTTGGTTTAAATCAAGGTTTTTTCTTTTCAAGTAGGTGATAGTATAAGATCGCCTGGAATTATGGTCGGAGATCCTGTTTTTTAGCGTGCTTTTTACCTTCTTCGAGTCTCGTTCCATATTTAAGGAAACATCAATTCTATTGTTTAATTTTTCCCAGATGTTCCTTCTTTAACGAGGAAGGGGCTATAATGATAGATACTATATTATAAATCAGGCAATTATAGGGATATTTGAGCCTTTTTTTCGGTGCTCATTTCCGCGTCTGGTTTATGAATGCCTGAATTGAGAATTTCATGGGTTAAATTCTCCAATTCATTGGCTAAAAAAAAGTAGCGTTCAGCCTCCGGTTTCGTTTTTGATGGCGCTACGTTAGCGCTAAAAAGGTCTGGAATTATCTGAAAGGAAATATGCGTGGATAGATCGTTAATGTCCTCGTGCATGTACATATTCGAAACATTGACCCGTAGCCTGGTGATTGCTCTACGAAATGCGGGAGTAATGTGGTGAGGGTTCGATTTTACAAGAAAATCATAAACTTTAGAACGGTTGAAGTAGAGATGTGAGGCCAATTCGCGGATCAGCTTCTTTGTGATAACGCTTTTGAATGACTCTACGCTGTCGGGATTACAAGAAATGTTTTTCGTTTTACCTGAAATCGGGTCCACATAATAAATAGCAGATTCGCTAAACAATGTGTCGTAAACTGTGAATCGTGTCATTTCGTTTTGTTTAAATTGTTATTCTTATTGCTTTTTGAGTTTTTTTCGGTAGCCCTCGCTCTTGTCTTTTGCAGGGGAAGATCTGGGAGACTATGAGTGGCGCGACTGGTTCCGAGTTCCAGACTTTTGCCGCTAAGGAGGGCGGAACTGATTCCTAGCTCAGAATCCGCACCTCCCGGACGACACGACTCAGTCTGCAATGAGACTTTCGCTTCGGGCACCGACCCAGGTTGCTCTCCAGCAGAGCCCAGGTAATTTTTTTTGTTTAAATATTGATCGATTGACCTTTTGGGTATGTATCGGCAATCAACTGTCGTTTTAAGCGTTCCCCTCTCTATCATCCTGCGGACAGAGGAGTATTCTACCCCTAACATTTCGGCAACTTCGCGCCTGGTAAACAGATGGTCGGGGCTTATAGCACTTAGTCTGAGTTCATCGTGCTGCCTTAGCGTTTTTTTGACAACATTACCGATCAGCTCTACGAGCTTTTGGGATCCTACACTGATAATGATGTCGTTCTCGCTCATAATGGATAAATGCTGTGGATGGATACTTCGTGGATCTGGTCGTAAGTAAGATCTGATATTACAACACAGTCGGATCCTGGAATGGCCCGCACCGTAGCGGTGAAAAGATTTTGTCCCACACTGCACTTCACTGTGTCGCCTGCATGTATATTGCGACGGAAACGGGTTACCCTGTTCAGTTCTTTTACATAGGCATAAAAAATGGCGCCTGCAAATGAGAAGAGGATGATGGTAACTATCATAGCGGATAGGTAAAAGAGATGGGTATTATTCTGGCTTTACTTCTGCCATACTCTTTGCAAATAAGGTTGTCGGTGTTGACCTGCAGAACCAGCATCGGCACAATTGCATCATCTATGCGAACACCTATTTTTTGACCCTGCCTGATACTGTTGCGAAAAACTTCTATCTCCTGGTTGCGAAGATGGAGCCGGTAAGAAAAAAAAGCTACGGTTAAAATGGCGGTAGTGACAAACAGTGGTATCATAACTTTGGGGCGTAAAATTTAAAATCTTTGTTAAACAGGAAATTGTCAAACTGTGCCATCTCGCAAAATACGCCGGCCTTTACACCCGATTCGCTCTTTGGAATCCATTTGATTTTGGGTGACATCCTCGCCTCCAGGGCTACCGACGAACCGTACAACCTGCGGACCTGTGCCAGGGAAATAATCTTCTTGGTAATACCTACCTCTTCAAGTGCCCTCTTGGCAGCGTTGACCGATGCCCGGTGAACCATTTCGGTGACTATCTCCATTTCTGTTGCGGTGAAAATTTGTGCCATAACTTAATTGTTATATTGTCTATCTTCGGTATTCAAACCTGCTTTATGAAAAAATTGAAAGTGCAATCGTTCGACAAGGTGAAATGCCCCGATCCGGAAAAGACAGCTGAGCTCCACGGGTATAATTATGTTATTGCTCATCACAGTTGTTTTGATTGTGAGTTTTATCTTGACAGTGATTTTGATGAGGATTCTGGTCGGCACCTTTTTGTGAATTGCAAATTTCACAACCATAATTGTTAGGCAGTAAGTCTAAAGGGATTTCGCCACTGTAACCTATCCGGTCCATGAATCTATCAACGGATTTTCTGAGCCGTGCTACACTGCGAAGGCTTAGCGTCCATAATTCAGGGACATTTGGAGCAAAATAGAAACAGAAATCTGACGCTATATTGGTACGTGAAACATATTTCATGCCCCAGCGGCCTTCAAACTGATTCATGAAAACATTTGGCGAACTCTCTATTCGCGATAATTGTTTCGACATCCATTCAAAGCATACAAGTTCTTTCGGGCTGGCGGTTGGTTTGTTCATGGCTGCACTATTATTGCTTTTTCGTTGGTCTATTTATTAATTGGAGTGATCGGGTACAAGGTGAGGTCGCCGACTTGTGGCATCACCTGCCCAATACCGACAAGGAATGATTCAGTCCTGTTTAGCTTAACAAGATGCTTTTTTCCAACTCCTTTATCTAATAACAAGATTGCTAATGAGGTGCAATTGAAAGCAAATGCACTACTTGATTTTTTAATTCTTACCATAAAAGCTTCCGGATCTGTTGATTTGTGAATAAAAAAAGCCGCCGGAGAATCTTCGTCCTGAGAGACCAGGATTCCGTCTCCATCCATTAAACCGAGAAGCTCCGAGGCTGCTTTTGAAAAAGAAAATAATCCGGTCTTTTCGCTCACTCTTACTGTGAGAATTCCGGTAGTGTGACTTTTGCTGTTTGTCTGGTTAAATGTCCTAAGTTTCATGTGTTTAAGAATTAGAGGGTTGAATATTTGGGAAGAAAACATTTTCAGTGCGTATGGACCACAAATTGCCGCTCATTGTGTCCTTGACCAATAGTAGATCAACTCTGATTAATTGAACTTTGTCATCTATTGTGGTAGATTTCCAGAAAAGGCCCTTCTTTACGACCTCACCACTCAACATGTCTGGCTGATGCCTCTTCTGAAGCTCGTAATTGTACTTCGAAAAATTATTGGCCTCTGTCTTGATCGGAATAAAATATACCGTCGTGCCTATTTCAATGGAGTTCATGGCTGCACTATTTTGATTTTACCGGGGTTGTGCTTCAAAATGATGTTGATGGTTTTGGGGTGCGA
>CAZGSQ010000040.1:0-29574 GCA_964528535.1 uncultured Tangfeifania sp.
GTTTGGCTATTTCGGCCTCACCCCTTTTCCCGTCTTTGGGATGTCGCTTCAACTGATGTTCCCTGTCTTCTTCCTGGGGTGCATGGCCTTCCTGATTTCGACCCTCGTTAAAAACGGAAATGGAACTGCTGTCGTGATGATCCTGATTGGCGTTGCCTTGCTTTTTATGGGCGATGTATTGGGCAACACTGCCTGGAATGTATTTCACAATCCTTACAGTATTCCGCAACGGATGAACGAGATGGTTTGGGCCCAAATCTCTCAGAAGAACCGGATCTTTCTTGGCATCGGCAGCGTGGTCTTTCTGCTCTGGGGGTTGGCAAATCTTCAGAAGAGGGAGAAGTTTCTGAAATAGATGAGAGGATGAGACAATGGAATAATCGGAGTTTATTCAGCGTCTGCTTAAACTGCAAAATAGGAAGGGCTATCCGGATGGATGGCCCTTCCCATTGAAGTGCCATTGAGCAGGCGACTTAGAGCGTCACCCGCTCAATTGCGTTTCAATGCAGCCCTGTAGGGGCGACATGTTGGTAGAAAAAGTGCTGCCTGTTTGAACACCCTTCGCGGTAGCCTATTGAAAAAAGCCGGGATCATCATTGACAACTTTGGTACTGGCTTCAGCTGTGCCAAAAATGTGGCAGAATGATGTAGCTTTATGGCTCAATATGAACAACCCAATTCTTCAAACCGCCCAATGGTAGATTGCAAGCTAAAAGACAAAATTCTTTTCAAAATTGTTGACGAAAGTCCAGAGATGACATTTGCATTCGACGCAGAAGATTCGGATGAAATATTCGGATACAACCCGGAGGTGGTTGGTTCAGTGCTGGACTATTTTGAATCCATCGGATTGATAGACCAGGACAAGTACTTAGAGGGTGGCATTTTACTTGAAATACTGATTCCTGCGCACGATCTGGTAGCCCATGGCGGATTTACCGCGAAAGAAGAATTGCTGACCGGTAACCTGAAGAAACTCTTGCTGGAAATGGAGGCCATAAAGATCTCAGTTCCCGAGAAAGCGGATACAATTGCCACACTTATCACTGAAATTGCAGCAGGATTGGCTCTTTTCAAGGTAAAGAAGCATTAGAACGACAACAAAATTGAATGTCATGATCCTGGAGCATGCCGCCATTTGGACAGCCAACCTCGAAAAAATGAGGGAATTTTACGCACGGTTTTTTAATGGAACGTCGAGTGATAAATACATCAACCATGCAAAAAAATACGAGAGCTATTTTATAACTTTCGGATCAGGTGCCCGGCTTGAACTGATGACTCGGCCTGACATCCCTGACAACCTGAATGATACTGTCTCCTCACAGTACAAAGGGCTCATACACCTGGCTTTTGAGGCAGTCACCAAACAGGAAGTGGATGAAAAAGCAGCTGAATTTAAAGCAAATGGATTTCGAATTTTGGACGGTCCCAGGACAACAGGTGATGGTTGTTATGAATTTGTAACATTGGATCCCGACAGCAACAGAATTGAGATCACGACGAGAGAAATATATTAATTCAACAGATTTGAGGATCGTCAATGCAGGAAGAAAGCTTTAAGGCTACCTTGGGTGTGATTGTATTGAATGTCCAACAAACACCTCATCCCTAAGGTATTATGGCTGATCGAATCGTCATGGTTTCTATCAATATCTGATCCCTGACGGATCAGATTTGATGATGCCGGTATATCTATGAAAATCCGGCGACGCCCAAAATCACCAAATACAGGGTGTTCATTCATTAAATTAATGATCCGGTCCTGCAGCGACGAACAATAAATTTAAAAAAATTGTTTCCTCTCTTTTAATTGACTCAATTTTTATATCTTAACGACCACAAATCCAACATCATGAAAAAACTGATTGCCGTTGTGTGTTGCACCCTTTTTGCAACCTCCGTTTGGGCACAGGCCCAAACAATCGTATTGAATCAACCCGAGATGACCAGAGGCCTCACCATCATGAAGACCTTTGCCCAACGATCTTCCCAGGCAAAATTTGACACCATTGATCTCAAACTTCAGGATCTTTCCGATCTGCTGTGGGCTGCCGATGGTATCAACAGGGCCGACCTCGGCAAACGTACGGCACCCTCTGCCATGAATTCACAAGATGTTGATGTTTATGTGGTAATGAAAAAGGGGGCTTACCTCTACGATGCAAAGAAACACCAGCTCGACCTGGTCTCATCAGGTGACTTCAGGCTGCAGGTAGCCGGCAGGCAGGAAAACTTTGCAGGAGCACCGGTATTCTGTGTGCTTGTCTCAGATATTTCGAGGTTTAAATCCGGTGCCGACTCCCTGAAACTGCAATGGGCAGCACTGGATGCAGGCATTGTCTCTCAAAATATCGGACTCTTCTGCGCCGGAGTCGGGTTTGCTACGCATCCTCGTGTTACCATGGACATTCCAAAACTGAAGGAAGTGCTTAAACTGAAGAGTTCACAGTATCTGATGATCAACAACCTGGTAGCCTATAAGAAAGACTGAGGGACTGGGAGCTTGGACTCCCCTGAGCTTGGACTCCCCTGAGCTTGCCGAAGGGCCGAAGGGCCGATGGGGGAGAAAGAGGATATCAGGATTTCAACAAATCATCAAATCAACAAATCATCAATACCAACAAAATGTATAAATTTTTGAGCTTTCTCATCTGTTGCATGATTTTATCCAACGCTTTTGGGCAGGAACCGCACAAAGCAAATACGGATCTTATCAAGAGGAAATGGCTGGATCAGGCTTATGCTTCTACCTCATCAGCCCAGAAACTGGATATTTACCTGCCGGACGAAGGAGAGGGCCCCTTTCCTGTAATCGTTTCCATTCATGGAGGGGCTTTTAAGGCTGGCGATAAGGCCGATGGACAGGTTACTCCCATGCTCGAAGGACTGAAAAGAGGATATGCTGTTATCTCTTTGAACTACAGGTTAAGTGGTGAAGCCATCTTTCCAGCACAAATCTTCGATGTAAAAGCTGCTGTCAGATGGATCAGGGCCAATGCAAAACAATACAAACTGCATCCTGATAAGGTTGCAGTCTGGGGTGGATCAGCCGGCGGACATCTTTCTGCCCTACTCGGAACATCTGGGGATGTTAAGAACCTGGAAGATCTGTCCCAAGGAAATCCACTCCAATCGAGCCGGGTTCAGGCAGTAGTGGATTGGTTTGGCCCGACCGATTTTCTAAAAATGGACGATCAGCTGAAGGAGAGCAATGTAAAGAATGCCCAGACTCATTTACTTCCCAATTCCCCTGAATCGGAATTGATCGGCAAAAATCTGATTGAAGCCCCCAATCTGGTAAAGAACGCGAATCCCGAAACCTATGTTTCGAAAGATGATCCTCCATTTTTTATTGAACATGGGAAGATTGACCATCTTGTTCCCTATCAGCAATCTGTCAACCTTGCGAAAAGTTTGTCATCTGTCATTGGCAAGGACAAGGTAACCTTAGAAATACTTGAAAACAACGACCATGGTGGACCGGGGTTTACCACAAAATCCAATTTGGATAAGGTCTTTACTTTCTTAGACAGATACCTTAAGGACTGATATTCAATAAATTTACAATAATATTTAGGAGTACAGTAGTTTTTGGATTCGCAGAGAAAAGAGAAAAAAATACATTCATCCACTCAAATCTGCATCTGCGCGTCTATCTAAAATCCAAAGTCTACAATCCAAAATTACAAGAGGCTAATCAGCAGCGCAACATTCAGCATGGTCACTACTGCTCCAATCAAATAGAGTGATATGGCGTTAAATTTACTGTTCTTGTACTTTCCCATCACCTTTTCGCTGGAGGTGAGGTAAACCTGCACAAAAATGGTGATCGGGAGTTGTATACTGAGCAACATCTGGGAGTAAATCAGGCCATTGAACGGATTTGATATCACAAAAATCAGCAAAAGAGCCACCACAAAAGAGATGGCGATTCCAAGTCGGGAGTGGTTGTCCTTGATGTCGTAAGGTTCCTGAAAGATTCCCGAAAAAATAGATCCTGCAGCCATCCCCGAGGTAATGGTTGAGGCTACTCCCGCGAAAAGCAGCGCAACTGCAAAAACTATCCCCGAATGGATGCCAAGCAACGGGGTAAGCAAATCTTGTGCCTGTTGCAGTTCAGTCACTTGAGTGCCTGCCTTAAAAAAAGTTGCTGCGGCTAACAAAATCATGGCGCTGTTGATGGCCCAACCCACCAGCATCGAAATCAAAGTATCCAGAAACTCATAATTGAGTTGTTTCTTGATGGTTTTCTCATCCTGAAGGTTCCACTGCCGGCTTTGGATGATCTCACTGTGCAGGAAGAGGTTGTGCGGCATCACAACGGCTCCCAACACACTCATGATGATCACCATCGATCCTTTTGGAAAGGAGGGAGTCACCCATGAATGGATCGCACTGTTCCAATCGATCTGTACCAATGTGAGCTCATAAATAAAGGAGAGCCCTATCACCGATACAAATGCGATGATCCATTTTTCAATCATCCGGTACCCGTTGGTGAAAAGCATGACCATGACGAAGATCTCCACCAGTACCGATCCTGCCCTGATTGGAATATTGAAAAGCATGTTTAATGCGATGGCACCACCCAGTATCTCGGCCAGTGAAGTGGAGACCGAAGCAAGTACCGCAGAGGTCAGGATGGATTTGGAATAGGCAGGTTTGATGAATTTGGTGGTCGCCTCCGACAGGCAGAGTCCGGTAGCAATGCCAAGATGCGCTACATTGTGCTGCAACATAATCAGCATAATGGTCGAGAAAGTAACCATCCAAAGCAAAAGATAACCAAAATTGGCACCGGCTGCCAGGTTGGAGGCCCAGTTGCCCGGATCAATAAAACCAACAGTCACCAGGAGCCCCGGTCCAAGATATTTGAGAATCTCAAGTCCGCCAAATTTAGGCCTATAATCCTTGCGATCGATGTTGTCCAAAAAACCAGTTGCCTTCTTGTCCATCAAACAAAGATAGGAATTTAAGATTGGACCGCTATAAATGAAATAACCATAGCAAATTCTTTCTTTTATCACTGATGAATTTTTACCTTTACAACCATTGAGGTAAGCCCTATTTTGGAAACTTGGATGGGCAAAAAGTCAAATGGGAACAAATAATCTTTACAAACTGACCATTTTCAAAAACATTATACTGGAACATGAAAAATTCTGTGAAAACCTTCCTGATATTGGCCATGCTACTGACATTTAGCTTCAAAAATGACCCAACGGATCAGAAGTTTCCCCCTAAAAGCAACAACACCGCGCACAAAATGGTCATCTACCAGGTGTTTACCAGACTTTTCGGAAATACAAATACCACCAACAAACCTTGGGGAACTATCGAAGAGAATGGAGTTGGGAAATTCAGGGATTTTACGCCCAAGGCACTGAAAGAAATCCGGCAGTTAGGGGTTACACACATTTGGTTCACTGGCGTGCTCCATCACGATGTCATTCGCGACTACACCGCCTACGGCATCTCCAACGATGATCCCGATGTGGTGAAAGGAAGGGCAGGTTCTCCCTATGCCGTCAAAGATTATTACAATGTCGATCCCGATCTGGCTGTCGACCCTGCAAAGAGGATGGAGGAATTTCAGGCACTTGTGCAAAGATCGCACGAGCAGGGTCTTAAAGTCATCATCGATATCGTCCCCAACCATGTTGCCAGAAATTACCACTCCATCAGCAAACCGGCTGGTGTGAAGGATTTCGGCGAGACCGATGATAAATCAGTTGCCTACAAACGGAACAACAATTTCTATTACCTACCGGGAATCGCCTTCCAGGCACCGGTCCTCGATGAAAAGCCGCTCGGTGGTGAAAACCATCCCCTGGCCGATGGAAAATTTGATGAGAATCCTGCCAAATGGACAGGAAACGGTTCGAGACTGGCCCAACCCAAGGCCGACGACTGGTACGAGACTGTAAAGATGAATTATGGCATCAAACCGGATGGCACCAAAGACTTCGACGCCCTTCCAGATGGATACGACAACAAAACTGTGCTTGACCATTATGCCTACTGGCAAGGCAAAAATGTTCCGGATACCTGGATCAAATTCAAAGACATCTCTCTCTTCTGGCTCAAAAAAGGGGTTGATGGTTTCAGGTTTGACATTGCGGAACTGGTACCCGTCGAATTTTGGAGTTATCTCAACAGTACCATCAAAAAAGAGTACCCGAAAACTATTCTGGTGGCTGAAGTGTACAACAACACACTCTTCCGCTCCTTCATCCACAATGGGAAAATGGATTATCTCTACGACAAGGTTGCCTTCTACGATACGCTTAAAAAAGTGGTACAAGGGAAAGCTCCAGCCAGTCGTCTGGTAAAAGTACAATCGGATCTGGCAGATGTTGAACACCACATGCTTCATTTCCTTGAGAACCACGACGAACAGCGACTCGCCAGTCAGCCATTTGCCGGGAGTGCCCTACCGGGAAAGCCCGCCATGGTGGTCTCCGCTACCATTGGGACCTCCCCTACCCTTGTCTATTTCGGACAGGAAGTTGGTGAGCCGGGAGCCGAGCATGCAGGATTTGGAAAACCAACCAGAACTTCCATTTTTGATTACATCGGAGTACCTGCACACCAGCGTTGGATGAACGGCGGCCTATTTGACGGAGGAAAACTGTCGAAAGAGGAGAAATCTTTGCGCAATTTTTACAAAATATTGCTCAATTTTACGATATCATCTCCAGCTTTGATGGGCCAATATGCTGAAATTCAAGGATACAACAAAGAAAATTCGGCACTCTACACCGATAAAATAATCTCATTTGTTCGTTGGAGTGAGGACCAAAAACTGATCGTCGTTTCCAGTTTTGATCAGGTTCATACGAACGAATTCGATCTGCTCATCCCTGCCGGCATCATCAAAAAATGGAACCTGAAAGAAGGACGCTGCAAATTGACCGATCACCTGAACCTTTCAAACAACTATCAGTTAAAAATTGAGAATGGAATTGGCAAGATAAAACTGGCCTTGAAACCTCTCGATTCTGTTGTTCTTGAAGTGATTGTAGGAAGGGAATAAAGGACTAAGGAAATGGGAGATTGACTCCCTAAACTTGGACTCCCCTGAGCTTGTCGAAGGGTTTTCTTTGTTAGACGATCCATCCGGTCCCTGAGCCTGTCGAAGGGGAGAAGGATCGTATGCTCCTTTTGTTAGACGATCCATCCGGTCCCTGAGCCTGTCGAAGGGGAGAAGGGTCGTATGCTCCTTTTGCTAGATGATCCATCCGGTCCCTCAGCCTGTCGAAGGGGCGAAGGGTCGAAATTAAGGACTAAGGGACTGGGATGATTTTGGACCAAACCCCAATGGGTTGATATCCTGAAAGGGTTGAAGATGAATAGCCAGCGGTGAAGCAGAGCGGAACCCATGGAAAATAGAGGCTGGAATCTGAACCAAGGAGACGACATAGACATCTAAGTCGACCAAAATGCATGTTGAGACGGTCATCACCACATTAACACAATTAGCGTATTAGCACATCAACCATGAAACTACTTCACCTCATCTTCCTGCTTTGGGCCATACGACTGGGGGCACAACCCTTTGCTGAAAAACTCCAGTGTGAACATCTTCCCAATCCTTTGGGCATTGATGTTCCCAATCCAAGGTTATCGTGGCAGATCAATGATCCCCGGCAGGGGGGAATGCAATCCGCCTTCCAAATTGTGGTTGGAACCGATTCAATTTCGGTCACTCAAGGGAAAGGCGTTGCGTGGAATACCGGCAAAATATTGTCTGACAGCATGCTGGTGATCTATTCAGGCCAAAAATTGCAACCATTCACCAAATATTTCTGGCAGATCCGCACCTGGGACCGCGAAGGCAAGGGCAACAGCAAAAGTGAAGTAGCAACTTTTGAAACCGGTCTGATGGAACAGCAAAACTGGCGTGGAGCGTGGATCACTGATTCGAGGGACATTGCCCTCAAACCGGCTCCCTATTTCAGGCACATGGTAGATCTGAAGAAAAAAATAGCCGCTGCACGGGCCTACATTGCAGTTGGAGGTCTCTTTGAATTATCAGTCAATGGCAAGAAAGTGAGTGATCACAGGCTCGACCCGATGTACACACGTTTCGACCGCCGTACCCTTTATGTAACCCTCGACGTGACCAATTGTCTGACCCTTGGAAAAAATACATTGGGAATTCTGCTTGGGAATGGCTGGTTCAACCACCAATCAACAGCCGTCTGGTATTTCGACAAGGCCCCCTGGCGCGCACGTCCCAAATTTTGTCTGGATCTTCGCGTTACTTACCAGGATGGTACCACAGAGACTTTTTCATCTGGAACCAACTGGAAAACCACTACAGGACCTCTTCTCTTCAACAGTATTTATACTGGAGAACACCAGGATGCCAATCTGGAGATGAATGGTTGGGATACCAACGGATTCGATGATTCAAATTGGGCCAATGCCAAACCAACTGCTTCTCCGTCACAAAATATAGTCTCGCAACAGCTTCAGCCTATCCGGGCAACAGCAGAGATATCTGCCAAATCCTTCAGAAAATTTAGCGATTCACTTTTCGTATTCGACCTTGGAAGAAATATCGCCGGAGTAAGTAAAATAACCCTAAGGGGCCTTCCGGGTACGGTATTGAGGGTCAAACACGGAGAGCGGATCTACGAAAATGGCAGGGTCGACCAGTCCAATATCTCCGTTCACTACAGGCCTACCGACGACAATGATCCTTTTGGGACAGACATTTATACCCTGAAAGGCGGATCAGTCGAGACTTTCTCACCGCATTTCAACTACAAGGGATTTCAATATGTTGAAGTAGCTGCGAGTCAACCAGTCGAGCTGGACCAGAGCAGTGTCACCGGGTTTTTCATGCACAGCGATGTGCCTCCTGCGGGAAAAGTAGAGAGCTCCAATCCTGTCCTTAACAAGATCTGGGCAGCAGCCAACAACTCCTACCTCTCCAACCTGTTCGGCTATCCGACAGACTGTCCGCAGCGCGAAAAAAACGGCTGGACAGGCGATGGTCAAATTGCAGTAGAAACCGGATTGTTTAATTTCGACGGCATCACAGTCTATGAAAAATGGCTGGCCGACCACCGCGACGAACAGCAGCCCAACGGTGTTCTCCCAAACATCATTCCAACCTCCGGATGGGGTTACGACTGGGCCAATGGCCCCGATTGGACAAGTTCCCTGGTGATCATTCCCTGGAATGTCTATCTTTTCTATGGAGACAGCAGGTTGTTGAAACAAACCTACGACAACATCAAACGTTACGTTGACTGTATAGATCGTATCAGTCCAAATCATCTTACCGACTGGGGGTTGGGAGACTGGATCCCAGTCAAATCAAAGGCCAGCAAGGAGCTGACCTCATCTTGCTACTTTTTCGCAGATGCCACCATCCTGTCAAAAACTGCGAAAATGTTTGGATTCAAGTCGGATGAGGAGAAATATTCAGCCCTTGCCGAAAATATCCGAAATGCAATCAACAGCAAATACCTCAATCTTTCTAATGGTAGCTACGCGACAGGACTGCAAACAGAACTGGCTGCCCCACTCTTCTGGGGCGTCGTACCGGACAAGATAAGGGCAAACGTGGCAGCCAATCTGGCCAAACGCGTGGAAGCCGACAATTTCCACCTCGATGTAGGCTTGCTGGGTACAAAGGCACTGCTCAATGCGTTGAGTGAGAATGGGTATGCGGATATCGCATGGAAAGTTGCATCGCAGGAAACCTTTCCCTCCTGGGGATGGTGGATGGTAAACGGCGCAACTACGCTGTATGAAAATTGGCCCATCGATGCCAAATCAGATATCTCACTAAATCACATTATGTTCGGTGAGATTGGTGCCTGGTACTACAAGGCGCTGGGAGGAATTCGCCCGGATCCGGCACATCCCGGTTTCAAAAATATCCTACTGGAACCACACTTTGTGAAAGGGTTGACAAATTTTGAAGCCTCTCACCTTGGACCTTACGGATGGATCGTCTCAAAATGGAAAACTGAAAAGAACAGAACAGACTATTTTGTAACCTTACCACCCAACAGCTCGGCCCTGCTCACGTTACCTTCGCAAAAGGTCATGGAGGGCAATCAACCGGTTGAAAAGAACGCTTTCATAAAAATATTGTGCAAAGAAGATTCTACCCTGAAACTTTTTTTAGCCTCAGGCAGTTATCATTTTATATTCTAATTTTTTAGCCTCATCAGGCAGAAAATAGAATATTTATCAACCGTCGGTTGTTCATTACTGGGGGAGCAATTTCTATAAATCGCTCCCTTATTTCTTTATATTTGTGCAAACTCAATATGAAACGACCATGAGAAAATGCTTCGCACAGAGGAGGATGATTATTATGGGAGTTCCAATTGGCGAATGAAAACCAAGATAATAAACAGATGAATGGTCCAGGGTTATTCTGAAGATTCGATCCGCACACTCGACTGGAAAGAGCACATCCGGAAGCGTCCGGGCATGTACATTGGCAAGCTTGGAGATGGCTCCGCAGCCGATGATGGCATCTATGTGCTGCTCAAAGAGGTGATCGATAATTCGGTCGATGAGTTCATGATGGGCAATGGCAAAAAAATCGACATCCATGTGTCGGATCTGCGCATTTCGGTTCGCGATTTCGGTCGCGGTATTCCGCTTGGAAAATTGATGGACGTTGCCGCCCGGATGAATACAGGAGCAAAATACGACTCGAAGGCATTTAAGAAATCTGTAGGACTCAATGGCGTCGGGATCAAGGCTGTGAACGCACTCTCTACTGCTTTTTCCATCAAGTCGGTTCGCGATGGAAAGGTCAAGGTTATTGAATTCTCCCAAGGTGACGTGGTCAAGGACCACGAGGAGATTGCTACCGAAGAGTCCAATGGAACTACTGTCGTTTTTACACCTGATGAAGAGATCTTCCGTACTTACCACTACATAGATGAGTACGTGGTGGCCATGCTGAAGAACTACACCTACCTGAATGCCGGGCTTGTCATCAACTACAATGGTGAAAAATATCTTTCCAAAAACGGGTTGTATGATCTGCTGAACGAGAACATTGGTCAGGAGCCTCTCTATCCCATCATCCACCTTAAAGGAGAGGACATCGAGAGTGCCATCACCCACGGCAATCAATACGGCGAAGATTACTATTCGTTCGTCAACGGACAGCACACTGTACAGGGAGGAACCCATCTGGCAGCCTTCCGGGAAGCATTGATCAAGACTATCCGCGACTTCTACAAGAAAGAGTTTGATGCATCCGATATCCGTGCCTCCATCGTGGCAGCAATCAGCATCAAAGTCGAAGAACCGGTCTTTGAATCACAAACCAAGACTAAACTTGGATCCAGGGACATCTCGCCGGATGGCATGTCGGTCAGGAACTTCGTGATGAACTTCATCCAGAAAGAATTGGGCAACTACCTGCACAAGAATCCCCAGACTGCCGATGTTCTGTTGCGCCGAATCCAGGAATCCGAAAGGGAGCGGAAGGCCATTTCGGGTATTCAGAAGCTTGCCAAACAACGTGCCAAGAAGGTAAGTCTGCACAATAAAAAACTGAGAGACTGCCGTTTACACTACAATACAACCCACGAAAACAAGGACAACAGTTCCATTTTTATTACAGAGGGAGATTCTGCCAGCGGTTCCATCACCAAATCGAGGGATGTCAATAGCCAGGCGGTGTTTAGTCTTCGTGGCAAACCTCTAAACTCATATGGCCTAACCAAGAAAATCGTCTATGAGAATGAGGAATTTAACCTCCTGCAGGCAGCACTGAACATTGAGGAAGGCATCGATGAACTGCGCTACAACAAGGTAATCATCGCTACAGATGCCGATGTGGACGGCATGCACATCCGTTTGCTGCTGATCACTTTTTTCCTGCAGTTTTTTCCTGAACTGATCCGCAGGGGGCATCTGTATATCCTGCAAACCCCGCTTTTCCGGGTACGAAACAAAAAACGAACCGAATATTGCTATTCAGAACAAGAGCGTGATTCAGCAGTTAAAATGCTGGCAACCGGCGTGGAAATTACGCGGTTCAAAGGATTGGGAGAAATCTCTCCGGATGAATTCAAGAATTTTATCGGAGAACAGATTCGTCTCGATCCAGTGATCCTAAATAAAAATGAGTCAATTGTCGAGATGTTAGAGTTCTACATGGGGAAGAATACCCCTGACAGACAAGATTTTATCATCGAAAATCTGCATGTGGAGAAGGACGAAATTTGAGTTATGAGTTATGAGTTATGAGTTTTGAGATGTCAGATAAAATTGTTTCTGCTCTTTAAGGCTCAGCGAAAAAATATAAAAAGAAGAACAAAATATAAATGACGAACGAAGGAGAACTTTTGCCCGATGACCTTTTGCCGGTAAGCGGCGATCAGGGTGAAAAGAAAGAGCTGCACCACATCATCTATTTGTCGACGATGTACCAGAACTGGTTCCTCGATTATGCCTCCTATGTCATACTCGAACGGGCAGTCCCTTACGTCAACGACGGACTGAAGCCGGTGCAGCGCAGGATCCTTCATGCCATGCGACAGATGGACGATGGCAGGTACACCAAGGTTGCCAACATCATCGGACAAACCATGATGTACCACCCACATGGGGATGCCTCCATCGGTGATGCACTGGTACAACTGGGCCAAAAAGACCTGCTGGTTGATTGTCAGGGTAACTGGGGAAACATCCATACCGGCGATGGGGCCGCTGCTCCGCGTTACATCGAAGCCCGGCTTTCGAAATTTGCACTTGAGGTACTTTTCAATCCAAAGACTACCAAATGGCAACAGTCATACGATGGCAGAAACAGGGAACCTGTGACACTTCCCGCCAAATTCCCCCTCCTTCTCGCGCAGGGTGTGGAAGGAATTGCAGTAGGTCTGGCCTCTAAAATTCTCCCACACAATTTCATCGAACTGATAGATGCCTCCATTGCACAACTGAAAAACGAACCCTTTGAGTTGTTCCCCGACTTTCCTACCGGAGGATACCTCGACGTATCCAAATACAACGATGGATTGCGCGGAGGAGCCATCAAAATCCGTGCAAAAATAGAGAAATTTGACAACAAAACTCTGGTTATCACAGAAATACCTTTCGGGAAAACGACCTCTTCGGTGATCGAGACAATCGTCAAGGCCTTCGAAAAAGGAAAAATTAAAATCCGGAAAATTGACGACAATACTGCGGCCAACGTTGAAATTCTCGTCCACCTGCTTCCGGGTACGAGTTCCGACAAAACCATCGATGCACTCTATGCCTTTACAGATTGTGAGGTCTCAGTCTCCCCCAATTCCTGTATCATCGAGGACGACAAACCGCACTTCATGCCCATCAGCGAAATCCTGGTAAGGTCTGTCAACAATACTGTTCAACTGCTTAAACTGGAGTTGGAGATACACAAAGCGGAGCTGGAAGAGCAGTGGCATTTTTCGTCTCTCGAAAAGATTTTCATCGAAGAGAGAATTTACAAAGACAAGGCCTTCGAAGATTCCGGCAACATGGACGAAGCAGTTGCACACATCGACAAACGCCTTGATCCCTGGAAACCCAGGTTCAGGAGAGTGATTACGAAAGAAGACATCCTCAAACTGATGGAGATCAGAATGGGACGAATCCTGAAATTTAACACACTCAAAGCGGATGAGTTAATCCTCTCCATCGAAAATGAAATCGCCGAGACTTTGCGCAATATTGAGGAGATCATCCCCTACTCCATTGCCTGGTACGAGCGACTGAAGACCAAATTCGGCAAGGGGCGTGAACGTAAAAGCGAGATCCGAAATTTCGAAAATATTGAAGCCACCAAAGTCGTGGTAGCCAACGAGAAACTCTACATCGACAGGGAAGAAGGATTCGTCGGAACGGCACTCAAAAAGGCAGAATATATCTGTGATTGCTCTGACATTGATGATATTATCGTATTTCGGAAAGACGGTTCCTACTTCATTTCCAAGGTTGCCGACAAGGCTTTCGTGGGGAAAAACCTGCTCCATGTCGCGGTTTTCGAAAAAAATAACGACCGCACCATCTACAATCTTGTCTACCGTGATGGCAAAGGTGGCAACAATTACATGAAGCGTTTCGCGGTAACAGGTGTCACCCGCGACAAAGAGTACAACATGACCCTCGGAACAGACGGTTCGAGGATCCTCTATTTTAGCGCCAATCCTAACGGTGAAGCAGAAGTATTGAGAATTACCTTCAAACCAAAACCGAAGCTAAAAAAATTGATAGACGAGATCGATATGGCCGAATTGGCCATCAAAGGACGTCAATCGATGGGCAATCTGGTATCGAAGAATGAAATCCACAAGATTACCCTCAAGGAAAAAGGGCTCTCGACGTTGGGCGGTCGCAAGATTTGGTTTGATGAGGATGTACTTCGCCTCAACGCAGATTCCAGGGGTCTCTACCTAGGTGAATTTACTGGAGATGATAAAATTCTGGTGGTAGACAAAGAGGGATGTTTCCACCTTTACAGCTACGATCTTGAGAATCACTTTGAAAAAAATATGCTCTCGATCTTTAAATACGACCAGGAGGGAATTGCCTCTGTTCTTTATTTTGATGCTGAACAAAATTTCCATTACCTCAAACGGTTTCAGATTGAGCCAAATGCCGGAAAACAATGCCGGTTTATAGGCGATTTCCCGGAAAACAAACTTACACTTATCACCTGGGAGAAACATCCTCAGTTCGAAATTGAATTTGGCGGTGCACATGAGGGGAGAGAGAAGGAGGCGATCGATGTCTCTGAATTTATTGCCATCAAATCGTACAAGGCCAAAGGGAAAAGAGTCTCTACCTTCGAAATAAAACATATTCTTGAAATTGATCCATTGACCAAAGAAGAAGAGGAAATACTTGAAATAGAAACAGATAAAGAGGTTGATGCACTAACGAAAGAATCTGAATTACCAGTGGTAAATGCTCCGGAACCGGAAGAGATGGAGTTGCTGAAAGATATCCCTTTTGAAATTATAAGACCCGGAAAAGATGGGGAACCGGATCAGATGGAACTAATTTTTGAATAATGAGAATTTTTCTGACCGGCTACATGGGTTGTGGCAAATCGACCATCGGTCGTAAGGTCGCTGCGCTGATGGGAATCAATTTTATCGACCTTGACAAATACATCGAAGAGCGCAATTTCAAATCTGTACCAGTCATCTTTGCGCAGGAGGGTGAGCAGGCATTCCGAATGAAAGAGAGGCAGGCATTGGAGGAAGTCTCTCAATTTGAAGAAATTGTTGTTGGAACTGGTGGAGGTGCCCCCTGCTTTTTTGACAACATGAAGAGAATGAATGAATCGGGAATTACCATCTACCTGGCCCCTGACAATGAAACATTGGCATATAGACTCCTGAAATCCAAAACGGAACGTCCTTTGATTGCAGGAAAATCCAGGGAAGAATTGGAGCAATTTATAAGTCAGGCACTTGAAAAAAGAGCTCCGTTCTATGAACAATCAAAAATTGTGATCCGGGGTAAGAACGATGTGCAACCGGAGGAGGTTCTCAAACTTATCCATGAATACTCCTCCTGTAATCTATAAATCGTTGACCGGGATGCGCTTGCATCTCCAAACAAGTTAAACTGTCTGCTTTATTCTGCCAATTGCTGCGAGAAAATCAATCGAACCGCAATGCCCTGTCGGGAGAGATTCTGGATACATACCACGAAGGGATAATCAGCATCAGGAAGGTGATCACCAGTGTACCCGCATTCAAAAGAAAAAGGTAGGATATTTTGAGGTTAACGGGTACATACTCGAGATAATAGGATGCTGCATCAAGTTTGAAAATATGAAAATAGGACTGGAGCAGGCAAAAACCTATCCCGGCCAGATTTCCCCACAACATCCCCCGTCCGATTAAGAACAAGGCCAGGTAAAGGAAGACCTTACGAATGCTGTTATTGCTACTTCCAATTGCCTTCAGAGTTCCGATCATTGTTGTGCGTTCAAGAATCAGAATCAACAACCCTGAAACCATGTTGAAACCGGCAACAAGTATGATCAGGGACAAAATGATCCAAACATTCATGTCAAGCAGGTTCAACCAATCAAATATCTGTGGATATTTGGAAGTGATGCTGACAGGTCGCAACATGGTTGAGTCTTGCTGAGCATAGTGAATGGTCAAACCCTTCACCTTCCTGGTAAGTTCATCGAGCTCCTCAAAATTGTTGATACTAACCTCAAATCCACTTACTTGCTCAGGCAGCCAATTGTTTAATTTTCTTACTTGTTGTATATCGGCCAAAACAAAAAGACGGTCAAACTCCTCCAAACTCGACTGGTAAATGCCCGAGACAAAAAATTTACGCATCCTTTGATTGTTTGCCTGGTCATTGAGAAAATAGCAGTACATCGGGTCTCCGGGTTTTAACTTCATCATAGAAGCTACCTGCCTGGAAATTAAAACCTTGTCAGAAATTGTAGTGTCAGTTACTGCGAAAACAGTTCCGGATACCAGGTTCTCCCTGAAAAATTGCCAGTCAAAATCCGGACCGACTCCTTTCAACACCATTCCGGTCATTTCATCATCACTCTTGATAATTCCCGGTTTGGTGGCGAAAATTTCGACATGTCTCACACCCGGTAGTGCAAGAAGCTGTGGCATCCATGCTTGATTTTTATCAACAGGTGTCGTCTCGAAAGAGGAGTTGGAATCGTAGTTTACAATCTGAATATGCGAGCCAAAACCAATCACTTTATCCCGAATTTCTTTTTTGAACCCAGTCACAACTGCAACTGACAAGATCATGATCATCACCCCAAATGCGATACCGAACAAAGCAAATGAGATGATTGACCTTGAAAATTTCTTCCTGTTCTCCCGATCGGAGAAAATTCTTCTGGCGACAAAAAGTTCGTAATTCAGTTTTGACACAAGGCTATGTTTGCCGTAAAAGTAACCAAAAATCCGTGTCAGTCTGCCCCTTTTTAATACCTTTGATCCTTGGCAAATCAATTCTTCATTCGTAATTTTCCAAAATGCAGGTAAGAGCAAAAAAAGGCCTCGGCCAACATTTCCTTCGTGACCACCAGATTGCCTCAGACATCGTTGATGCATTGCTGTTAGGCAACCGGACAAGAGTCCTGGAAATTGGTCCAGGAATGGGCGTTCTCACACGTTATCTTCTTCAAAAAGAGAACTTTGAGACCAGTGTAGTTGAATTGGACAGAGAATCGGTCAGTTACTTGAGGACCTATATTCCTGAACTAAATGATCGAATTATTGAAGGAGATTTTCTCCAGATGGATTTAAAAAACCAGTTTTCAGAGGAGCCTTTTTCATTAATCGGCAACTTTCCATACAATATTTCCTCACAGATACTTTTCAAAGTTCTGGAAAACAGACTATTAATACCGGAAGTGGTTGGAATGTTTCAAAAGGAGGTCGCCGAGAGGATCTGCACAGGTCCTGGCAGTAAGACTTATGGAATTTTAAGTGTTTTGTTGCAGGCATGGTACAAAACAGAATATCTTTTCACCGTCAACGAAGATGTTTTCGATCCGCCACCAAAGGTAAAATCAGCAGTTATCCGGCTCACCGCCAACGAAAGGACCTCCCTTGGATGCAGTGAAAAGCTCTTCAAAGCCGTTGTCAAGCAATCATTTAACCAGCGCAGAAAGATGCTCCGAAACAGCATTAAAAGTTTCACACCTCGCTACGACGAACTGGATGCCCACACCTTAACACGCCGTCCCGAGCAATTGTCGGTTGAAGAGTTTGTTAAACTCACAAACGACATTGAAAAGCTGTTGTGATTTATAGGTAAAATAATCTGATTTGGATGGACTTCATTGTTAATCTGAAAAAATTGCCGTCAAAATGATAGAAGGATCAAGTCAACTATCGTAATGCTTTATATCTTGCTGCTCTGAAATCATACGCTGGTATCCAATAAAATAGATTATTCCAGACCTTACACCCAAAACAAATCCCGGAATTCAATATTTAATAATGCTATCAGCTTGGTTTAAGTGACCTATCAAATAGAATATTGTGATCAAGAAACTTAATCATCATATCATCGCCTGCATCACTCATTTTTGTGTTCCGCCCAACTCATAACTCATAACTCATAACTTTCTTAAAGGCTATTCATAGCCTCTACCGGATCAAGTCTCGCAGCCGACCTGGCCGGTACCAATCCGGCTATCAGACCTATCGAAATACTGATAATCAATCCCGTAGCAATATTTCCAACGGTTAGAACGAATTCAAAATCGAAGCTAACTTTGGCTATATAGGTACCAAGATAGATGATGAGCAAACCTATCAATCCTCCTATTAAGGACAGGACTGTTGCTTCGAATAAAAATTCAAGCAGGATAAATCGGTTCTTGGCTCCCATTGCTTTCTGGATGCCTATTATTTTTGTTCGCTCCTTCACCGAGACAAACATGATGTTGGCAATACCAAAACCTCCCACGAGAATAGAGAACCCGCCAATGATCCATCCTGCCAGGTTCAATACCTTGAAAATACCATCAAGCTGACCAGAGATGAGGCTCACCTCATTGAGGGCAAAATCGTTTTCAGCAGCGGGTTTGATTCTGCGTATGGAACGCATGATTCCCTCCAACTCCTCCAGCATCCTTGCCGCAGGTATGTCATTCTTTCCTTTGATGATGATACTTTGACCGATGTCCATCTTGGGGTCTACCATCCTGTTGGCAAATTTGATGGGTATTAATACCCTGTTGTCCATGCTGGTACCGAACATATCCTGACCCATTTTCTCAAAGACACCAACGATGAATATATTGTATCCCTGAATTTTTACGCTTCTTCCGATAGGCGTAGTTCCCGGAAAAAGTTGAAGGGCAAGTTCGGAACCCATCATCCCCAAACTGTTGATGCCATCAAACTCTTCGTCAGAAAGAGGTCTTCCCTGGGCTATTTTCAATCCCCAGGTATCCAGAATGCCCGATGAACTGGCCAAAATGGTCACATTCTCTGCCTTGTTGGTGCCATATTGGACTGTCCGGCTGAATCCATAGTTGTAAACAACATATTGGGCCAAATTGGATCTTCTGCGAATATCCTCAGCCTCAATAAGTTTTGGTACAGGTCTGTTGAGGTATTTCCACCATGGATAGTCGGTCTCACCCGGAGGAGGTGCCCAAGGCCATTTCTGGACATAAACTACATTACTGCCTAATTTTTCCATGCTGTTCCGGATGGTCCTTTCCAGAGAATCGATGATGGTAAAAACAGAAATAATGCAAAAAATACCTATTGTGATGCCCAATAATGAGAGAAAAGTCCGGAGTTGATTTACAACCAAAGAGTTGTAGGCAAATCGAAAACTTTCCAGAAACAGCCTTATAAATAACATACAAGTGGTTGATTTCACCCGAAAGTTAAAACATTTTTTATTACTTTTGTTGAAAATTTTCAAGGAATTAAAAATGAGTGATTTAAAAAATATAAAGTCTGCTTTGGTCTCAGTATATGACAAAGATGGACTGGCCGAGATCATTACAAAACTTCATTTCTCCGGGGTTGTTCTCTACTCGACAGGTGGCACCAAACAGTTCATTGAAGAGCTCAATATTCCGGTTACTTCAGTGGAAGAACTTACAGGATATCCATCCATTTTGGGTGGAAGGGTCAAAACACTTCACCCCAAGGTTTTTGGCGGCATTCTGGCAAGAAGGGAGAGTGGAGCAGACCAGTCACAACTGGCTGAATACGCTATTCCCGAAATTGACCTGGTCATTGTTGACCTCTATCCTTTTGAAGCTACAGTAAAATCGGGGGCACCGGATGACGATATCATTGAGAAAATAGATATTGGAGGAATCTCTTTGATAAGAGCTGCGGCAAAAAATTTCCATGATGTGGTGATTGTCTCTCACATGGGTCAATACGCAAAATTTCTAAATCTCCTCGAGGAAAAAGGTTGTTCAACTGCTCTATCAGATCGCAGGCAGTATGCTGCTGAGGCATTTGCCACTTCTTCACATTACGACACAGCCATCTTTAACTATTTTGGGACTGAATCCTACGATCACTTTCGCCAAAGCTTCAACGAGGCAAAATCACTTCGGTACGGTGAAAATCCGCATCAGAAAGGAATATTCTATGGAAATTTCGAAGAACTTTTCGATCAACTTCAAGGGAAGGAGATATCTTACAACAACCTGCTCGACATTGATGCAGCCATCAATCTGATTGATGAATTCGACGAAACAACTTTTGCCATACTCAAACACAACAACGCTTGCGGATGTGCTTCGCGCGAAAATGTAACAGCAGCATTTCTTGCTGCTTTGGCGGGTGATCCGGTTTCAGCTTTTGGTGGGATATTTGTCACCAATACAGAGGTGGACCTTCCAACTGCCGCCGAAGCTGCCAAAATATTTTTCGAGGTAATTGTAGCTCCCTCCTACAGCAAGGAGGCACTCGAACTCTTCAAGGGAAAGAAAAATCTGATCGTTTTGGTCAGAAAATCAGAAGGACTTCAGAACCTTCAATACAGGACGGTTCTCAATGGAGTTATTCTCCAAAACAGAGACACAAAAAAAGAGACCATCAATGATCTTCAAACAGTTACCCTAACTTCCCCAACAAACGAAGAGATAGGAGATCTTTTATTTGCCAATCGCTTGGTAAAACAGTCAAAATCCAATACCATTGTACTGGCGAAAGGGAAACAGCTTCTTGCGAGTGGCGTGGGTCAAACCTCTAGAGTTGATGCATTGAAACAAGCCATTGATAAAGCAAAATCTTTTAACTTTGGACTTACAAATGCAGTGATGGCATCAGATGCTTTCTTCCCCTTTCCCGACTGCGTCGAAATAGCCCACAATGAAGGGGTTACTGCTGTAATTCAACCAGGTGGCTCAATCAGGGACAAGGATTCTGTTGATTTCTGCAACAGTCATCAAATGTCGATGGTTACAACTGGTTACAGACATTTTAAACATTAAAAAAATAAAAAAACAATATGAGTTTCTTTTCATTTCTAACGCAGGAAATTGCAATCGACCTCGGAACAGCAAACACCATTATTATCTTCAACGGAAAGGTAGTGGTGGATGAACCCTCCGTGGTAACCATCGATACCAAGACCGAAAAATTGGTTGCGATTGGCGAAAAAGCCCGCCAGATGCAAGGGAAGACCCACTCTAACCTCAAAACCATCAGGCCTTTGAGAGACGGGGTAATTGCCGACTTCAATGCCGCTGAACAGATGATTCGCGGCATGATCAAAATGATCAATCCCAAGAAAAGATTTTTTGCCCCTGCCTTGAAAATGGTCATTTGTATACCATCGGGTTCGACAGAGGTTGAGATCCGCGCAGTCCGCGACTCTGCTGAGCATGCCGGCGGCCGGGATGTCTACATGATTTATGAACCCATGGCAGCGGCCATTGGAATCGGTCTCGATGTGGAGGCTCCCGAAGGAAACATGGTGGTCGATATTGGCGGAGGTACTACAGAAATTGCGGTTATCTCCCTTGGAGGAATTGTCACGAACAAATCTATCCGCATTGCCGGCGATGACCTGACGACCGATATCATGGAACACATGCGTCACCAACACAATGTAAAAATTGGGGAAAGAACAGCCGAGGAGATAAAAATTGTGGTAGGATCGGCCATGACTGAACTGGACGATCCACCGGCGGATATGATCGTCAAAGGTCCCAACCAGATGACAGCCATGCCAATTGACGTTCATGTAACCTATACTGAAATCGCACACTGCCTGGATAAGTCCATCTCTAAAATTGAGACGGCCATCACCAACGCACTGGAGCACACCCCTCCAGAACTTTATGCCGACATTTACAAAAGAGGCATCTGGCTTGCAGGTGGAGGAGCATTGTTGAGAGGCCTGGACAAAAGACTCTATGAGAAATTTAACATTCCATTCAGGATTGCAGAAGATCCGCTTAGGGCTGTTGCCCGTGGTACGGGTGTCGCACTAAAGAACGTTGACAAATTTTCTTTCTTGCTTCGTTGAACCATCTTGAGGAAAAAACTCACCGTATCGCTGCTGAAAAATGAGGAATCTATTCGCGTTAATCCTACGGTATCATTACATCTTCCTGTTTCTGATCCTTGAAATTTTCTCCTTGTCCTTGATTGTCTCCTACAACAATTACCAACAGGCAAAATTTCTGACATCAAGTAACGGTATCAGTGGCTATTTCTTTGAGAATTTTGCCGGAGTTTTTCAGGTCTTTGACCTCAAAAAGGCCAATACCGAATTGGCAGAGGAAAATGCCCAGTTGCGTACCGCGTTGCAGCATTACCAGCTTCGCACCACCAACAATTCGCATCAGAACTATCTTTCAGAACGCAATCCCCTCATTACCATGACCCGGGATTCTCTGAACAAGATCGTCTATTTCTTTACCACTGCAAGAGTCATCAACAACTCCATCAACCAAAGACATAATTTTCTGACCCTGAACAAAGGACGTTACCAGGGAGTTAAAGCCGACATGGGCGTTGTTTCAGCCGGAAGAGTCGTTGGTCTGGTAACCAATGTTGGAGACAATTACTGCACAGTAATCTCCATTTTGAACGAGAGATGGAAACTAAGTGCAAAAATAAAACGCAACGATTTCTTCGGTTCGTTGTCCTGGAATGGCCGTGATTACCGCAAAGTTCAACTGAACGAAATACCATACCATGTTCCGGTGCAAAACGGGGATACAGTTGTTACCACTGGATTCTCATCCAGCTTCCCGGAAGGGCTTGAAATTGGCATTGTCTCTGAATACTCACTCGGTTCCGGTAGCAATTTCTACAAAATTGATATCGATCTTGCCGTAGATTTCAAGAGTATTGTTCAGGTAGGACTCGTGGAGAACCGTCAGTTAAAAGAGATCAACAAACTTGAATCATTGAACAACGATGGTAAATAACCTACTCAAATATACGCTCATTTTTGTGGTCGTAGTCTTGCTTCAAGTACTGGTACTCAACCACATTCTGATTTTGAGAATGATATCTCCCTTCTTTTACCTGATCTTCCTGCTTTTGTTGCCATTCGACACGCCAAGAGCAATGCTGATATTACTGGGGTTTTTACTCGGGCTTTCCATAGATGCCTTCACCAACACATTGGGCGTTCATGCCGCTGTATGTGTGTTGATTGGATTCATCAGACCCGGCGTGCTTAATAAAATTTCCACCCGTGAAACCAGAGAATCAGTGACTGCTCCCAGGATTTCAACCATGAGTTTGAACTGGTTCATCAGCTATGCAGCTATCTTTGTTACCATTCACCACCTGCTACTTTTTATGCTCGAAGCATTTACTTTTCAAGGATTCCTTTTTACCTTGATCAGGGCATTTTTTAGTGGTATTTTATCCGTAACTTTGATAGTTATCAGCCAGTTCTTGTTTTTCAGAAAATAGAAACAGGTAAGAATCCAACGACAGGCATCTTCCCTTTAACCTTTTTCCTTTAGCCTTCAGAAACTGAATTAAGCAATAAATGAACATTCGATAAACGTGGATACCTACACCAAAAGAAAATACTTGTTGATTGGACTATTCAGTCTTGTAGCACTGATCATGATCTCACGGTTATTTTACATCCAGGTCATCGACTCTTCCTACAAGATCTCTGCAAACAGCAATGTCTTGAGAAGACAAATCAACTACCCAGCGAGAGGCCTCGTTTACGACCGCAACCACAAACTTATCGTTTACAACCAGGCTGCATACGATGTTTTGGTGACCCCGAAAGAGATGAAGCCTTTCGACACACTTGCATTTTGCAGAATTGTTGGCGTCGAAAAAGCCGAGCTTGCTTCCGAAATAAAAAAGGCCCGAAGCTACTCCATGTGGAAACCTTCCGCAATTATCAAACAGCTATCCTCCCACACTTATGCATCCCTGCAGGAACAACTTTTTAAATACCCGGGATTTTACATCCAGGCACGTACATTGAGACAATATCCTGCAACCATTGCTTCACATATTCTGGGATATGTTGGAGAAGTGGACCAAAAGAAAGTAGACGACGACCGGTACTACGAAAGTGGCGACTACATCGGGAAATCGGGTATTGAACAGGCTTACGAGAATGAATTAAGGGGTGTCAAAGGAATATCCTACATGATGGTAGATGTCCACAACCGGGTAAAAGGCTCGTTCGAAGGTGGGAAAATGGACACTTCCGCTGTAATCGGCAAAAATCTGATCTCAACACTACATGCCGATCTTCAAACCTATGGAGAACGATTGTTGGCTGGCAAAGTGGGGAGCATAGTCGCCATCGAACCCGCTACGGGCGAAATCATGATACTGGCCAGTTCTCCCTCATTCGACCCCGGAATGTTTGTTGGACGTGAAAGGACAAAAAATTATTTCAGACTATTGAATGATCCGTTAAAACCGATGCTCAACAGGGCCATCACCTCCTCCTACCCGCCTGGTTCTACCTTTAAGGTGGCAAATGCAATCATCGGGCTCGAGGAAGGGTTGCTTGGACCAGACATCCGCTATTCTTGCAGCGGTCCAAGATCTGCCCCAATCAAATGTACCCACAACCACGAAACCCCGCTTCCCCTTGTAAGTGCCATACGCGAATCATGCAACTCCTATTTCTTTCAGGCTTTCAGGGCTACCATCAACAAATATCCAACTTCAGAAGAGGGATTCGAAGCCTGGCGTGATCATCTCATGGATCTGGGTATCGGACAACGAATTGGTGGTGACCTCTTTGCAGAAACAGCAGGAAATGTTCCCAAGACCTCCTATTACGATCGCTTTTTTGGAAAAGGACACTGGAATGTGATGACCATCCGATCACTGTCTATTGGGCAAGGCGAATTGTTGCTTACTCCGCTTCAATTGGCCAACATGGTCTCTGTCATTGCAAACAAAGGATATTACATTGCTCCTCATGTGGTTCGAAGTATTCAGGATTTTGATCGTTCAGAACGTGTACTCTCCTTCGACAAACATGTGACAAAGGCCAATCCATACCTCTTTCAAGTGATCGCCGATGGGATGGAAAAAGTGGTTGAAGCAGGCACTGCCCGGCTTGTAGCCAAAGTTGACGGAATTGCAATCTGCGGGAAAACAGGTACAATTCAAAACCCCCATGGGGCCGCACACTCTGCTTTTGTGGCATTCGCACCCAAAGATGATCCGAAAATAGCCATATGCGTCTATGTCGAAAATGGTGTGTGGGGAGCCCGATATGCCGCTCCTATCGCGAGTTTGATCATCGAAAAATATCTCAACGACTCCATCTCACCGAAAAGAAAACCGCTCGAATCAAGCATGCTCAGTGCCAATCTGATTTCGGCAATGCATCTGTCGGGAGGGGACTGACAAGGCCAAGTGCTAAAGTAAAACGGAGGGCATGAGATTCTGTTTAAATAATAGGAAGAAATTGGTAAAGAAGAAAAAAACAAAGTTTCCCAATGGCTAACAGCTAACTGCTAATAGCTAATAGCTTATGAGTGAATCGATGAAGAGTAACAACAACATATTGCTAAATTTGGATTGGATCACGATCCTTATCTATCTGACCATGGTCATGATGGGATGGGTCAACATCTACGCTGCGGTATACAGCGAAGAGCACCAAAGTATCCTTGATCTCGGTCAACAATATGGGAAGCAATTAATCTGGATTTTTGCCGGAATCTTTCTGGCGATCTGCGTATTGATTGTAGATAGTAAATTTTATGTTGCCTTTGCCTACCACATCTATGCCCTCATTATTTTCTTACTGGTTGCAGTCTTGTTCTTTGGCCGTGAGGTCAATGGCGCCAGAGCCTGGTTTGAGGTGGGTGGCGTTGCGCTCCAACCTGCAGAGTTGGGAAAATTTGCAACAAGTCTGGCCATTGCCAAATACATGAGCCAGTTTAATTTTAAAATGGGCAGGACGAAATCATATTTTGTGCTTGGTGCCTTAATGTTCTTACCTGCTATCTTAATCTTATTGCAGAATGACACAGGATCAGCTCTTGTCTTTGTCATCTTTTTTCTCGTCTTCTACCGGGAAGGACTCCCCGACATCATCTTGATCGGAGGATTTACTGCCATTGTCTTGTTCATTCTGTCGCTCTTGTGGACGCAACTTCAGATCCTCATTCTGCTGCTATTCGTTTCACTGATCTTGTTGACAATTTTGCGACAAAGCTACAAAGACGGTCTGATAGGATCAATAATTGTATCACTGCTTTACGCAGTCCTATTCGGCCTAAAAAATTTGATAGGGTTTGATGCCACCCCATTTCAATTGCTGGTTCTGACATCAGCCATTGCCATCCTACTCTTTATCGCTTATGGATTGAAGGCCCACATCCGGCAGGCATGGTTTGTACTCCTCTTTTTCATCTTCTCGATAGGAATCTCGATGTCAGTCAATTACTTTTATAGAAATGTATTGGAACCCCACCATCGTGACAGAATTGACAACCTCCTTGGACTAAAAAATGACTTGTTAAAAGCAGGTTACAATGTGCACCAATCCAAAATTGCCATCGGATCGGGGGGTATCATTGGCAAAGGCTTCCTGAAAGGCACACAGACCAAATACAATTTCGTACCGGAACAAAGTACCGACTTTATCTTCTGTACAGTAGGAGAAGAGTGGGGATTCGCAGGAACTTCTGTAGTAATTCTTCTTTTTCTGACATTGCTGATAAGACTGATCTATTTAGCTGAACGACAACGCTCTGCCTTCAGTAGAATATACGGCTATGGAGTAGCCTGTATCCTCTTCTTTCACATCATGATCAACATCTCAATGACAATCGGCCTGGCTCCTGTCATTGGTATTCCCCTGCCCTTCTTCAGCTATGGCGGATCAAGTTTGTGGTCCTTTACAGTTTTGTTGTTTATTTTTATCAGGCTGGATGCCAGTAGAACGAAGAATCTCCGCTAAACAAAGTACCCTGAAGGTTTTGAAAACCTTCAGGGTACTTTGTTCGTCAATACTCTTCGGCAGGAATCAGATTCAACTCCTCCTTACTGAAAACCGGTCCATCCTTGCAGATATACAACTTCCCGACATTGCATCGACCGCATTTGCCAACACCACATTTCATCCTGTTTTCAAGGGTGGTATATACCTGATCATCTCTGAAACCTAGCTTCTCCAGAACAGGGAAAGTGAATTTGATCATGATTGGCGGACCACACACAATGGCAATGGTATTCTCTGCAATTGGGGCAACTTTTTCAACAATGGCAGGCACAAATCCAACCTCCCCTTTCCAATCCGCTGTTTGGCCGCCCGGATCCACGGTGGTGACCATTTTTACATCCGGACGATCTTCCCATTGCTTAAGTTCTGCTTTGTATACCAGGTCGTTGACAGTTTTTGCACCATAAATGATGGTAATATCTTTGAAATTCTCACGTAGATCCAAGGCATTCCAAATCACGCAACGCATTGGTGGCAAGGCTATGCCTCCTGCAATAAAGACCAGATTTTTGCCCTTCCAATCGTCCATTGGAAATGTATTTCCGTAAGGTCCGCGAAAACCCATGGTGCTTCCCTCTTCCAGAGATGCCAACCCCGAAGTTACCCTTCCCGTATCCCTGAAGGTGCATTCAATGTATCCTTTTCTGGTTGGCGAAGAGGCAATGCAAAATGTAGACTCTCCGTCACCAAAGGCAGAGTACTCACCAAATTGACCCGCCTTGAAATCAAAGGCGGCAGCCTCTGCATCATTTTGAAATTTCAATCTGAACGTTTTTACTCCGGGAGCCTCTTTGGTCACCTTTTCAATCGTCATCAGGTAAGGTAAGTAAGTATTTTGATCGCTCATTGTTTTGCTATTGAGGTGATATGTTCCAAAATATTCATATCCACCGGACATGATCGGGAACAGCGTCCGCATCCGGTACATCCAACGACACTCAACCGCTCAGGCATGTAGGAAAATTTATGCAACAATCGCTGGCGCCAGCGCTGACTCTGATGTTCCCGTGGATTATGTCCTGAAGTATGTAGGGTAAACAAAGAGAGACCACAGGCATCCCAGCAACGGATTCGCCTTCCCTTGGAGCCATGAACATCTTCCTGAATATCAAAACAGGCACAAGTCGGACAAACAAAAGCACATGCTCCGCATCCAATGCACCGTTCCGATTGCTCCTTCCAAATGGTACTGTTAAATGCCAGGTTCAATTTGGCATTGACCTCCTCTAAACTGAACTTAACAGGAAGGTCTACCAGGTATTGCTCCTTTTCTTCACCCCTGTCTGCCTCAAAAGCAGAAGTGCACAAAGCGGACAAGACTTCACCTTTGGTTGTAAGTATCTCTGCAATTGCTCCTCCATCAGGAAGAATAGTCAGCTGAATATCACTTCCTGCAGTATTCCCCGGACTTCCCTTCACACTGGTACAGAAGCAGCTTTCATCGGCAATGGCACAACTGAAGGAGACGATAGTGGTCTTCAAGAGATGGGCATTGTGGAGTTTATCCGGGCTGTCCCAGTTAAAAATTGCAGACAATGGCTTAAATCCGGCAGCGTCGCAGGGATGTACTTTCCAGAGTACAGTTTCTGGAACGCTATCTGGGTTGAAGTCTGTCAGACTGACTTTCCCATTCATTTTTTCGTACGAAAAAAGTACTTCCGCTTTGGGATAAACAGAGGCTTTTACCGATTGAGTCGTCTGGACATATTCGCCGGCAACTTCACCAAGAGTCTTAACCAACTTAAAATCGATTTGTCCCCGCGAATTAACAGGCGCATAGACTCTTTTACCACTGTCAACAATGGATTTGAACCACTGTTCTATGCCATCTTTGCTGATGTATTTCTTTTCCATGCTTCTTATCGTATAAATTGCTCCCTGTCATCGAGTTTCCAGGTAGAAAGGGCATTCCCTTTTTTGGCAGGTAAACCCGGAGTGTATCCGAATTCAGGAGCCATATCTTCCATCATTTTTCTCGTAATCAAATCAATTGGAATTCCTACCGGACAAGCATCGCCGCAAGCTCCGCATGCAGTGCAGCGACCGACCATGTGCATGGCCCTGTTGATATGCCACTCCATATTGGCCAATGGTGCCGGCCAGGGATTGATCCATTGCGGACGGTTCACTTCTACCACACATTTGGTACAATAGCAAAGTGGACAAGCCGAGCGGCAAGCATAACATTTAAAACAATGCGACATCTCCTCCAACCAGAACTTCCAGCGTTCCTCCCGGCTCATTCCTTCAATTTTTGAAAGAATATCCTGTTCCCGCTCACCACGCTTCAGTTCAAACTGTTGCACATAAGTCGAAATCTCTTCAAAAGTCACGAATTCTCTCAATTCTCCGCCAAGATCTACAGTTAATACCAGTAGTTTTTCTTCACTCAGCTGATTCTCTACATACAATTGTAAAATACTCCGCAAGGTGGAGATAGAGGCAGTTACAGCAATGCGATCCTTACCAACCAACTCCTTCTTGGTAAGGTATACCGCTAAATTATGAAAACAACGGCTATCGAAAATTAGTTTATCTGCACTCTCAGCGGACCGGCAAAAAAGCGGTCGTGGTCTTTTGGTTCCCTCTTCAAACCCAATGACCAGGCTAACACTGCCATCAGCGAGCAAGGCGGCTGCT
>CAZGSQ010000041.1:0-29446 GCA_964528535.1 uncultured Tangfeifania sp.
CCTTGTCAAAAAAGGGCAGAAAATTCCTTCTGAAATAAAGGACAAGCACATCCTATCTACGCCATTGCAGCGTGTTATTTGTCTATCTACCACACACATCGGATTTCTTGAAGCACTGGGAGAAATTTCATCGATAACAGGTCTTTCGGGAAGCAGCTACCTTACCAATGCTGCCGTAAAAAAGGGGTTGGCTGAGAACCGTATCCGGGAAGTTGGCTATGAACAGGGTCTCAACTATGAGGCCATGGTGCAGTTGAAACCTGAGGTTGTGTTCGCTTTTGGCGTTGGCGCTGAAGTCAATGCCCAAATCAATAAACTCCGCGATTTGGGTATTCCGGTGGTATTGGTTGGCGAATATCTTGAAAGGACGCCTCTTGCCAAAGCCGAATGGATCAGATTTTTCGGTTCTTTTTATGAAAAAGAGGCATTGGCTGATACTGTTTTTGAAAAAATCAAGAACAACTATTTGTCGGTAAAATCCAGGGTAGAAAATGTAAAATACAAACCTTCTGTGCTTACTGGCTTGCCTTTCAAGGATACCTGGTGGATCGCCGGCGGTCAATCCAACCTTGCTGTCCTGATTGAAGACGCCGGTGGAAAATTTTTGTGGAAGGAGAATCCATCCAAAGAGGCATTTCCGGTATCTCTGGAGGAGGTTTTTCTGCGCGCAGTAAAAGCCGATTGTTGGATCAACACAGGGAGTGCTGCCAGCATCCCAGAACTGTTGGCTTTCGATGAGAGATTTTCGGATCTGCCTGCAGTGAAGCAGTCGCAAGTCTTCAACAACAATCTTCGTTCAACACCAGGGGGAGGAAATGATTATTGGGAGAGCGGCGTGGTTCATCCTGATCTGGCACTCCTCGATCTGGTCACCATCTTTCATCCGGAAGTAGCAGTCAACAGGGATTTTTACTACTACAAGAAATTGAGATGATCCTCAAGTTGCAGTTGTCGCATCATCCTAAAGTTTATCTTTGCGATTTGTGTTGCCCAATGCTTGATTCTTCAGCAAGAAATCAGTTGTTGAGGAGAACTTTAAAATTTAATTTCTGACTTGTGAGAAAGATCTGGGACAAGGTTTATGGCTTGGCGGGTGGGATAAGTTTCGTGCTTCTCTTCCTTTTGCTTGTCATTCTATTCTTTCTGGATCTGTTTCTCGGATCGGTCCCTATTTCCTTCTCTCAATCTGTTTCAACCTTGCTTCATCCTTCTTCGGCAGATTCACAGATTGCGACCATCCTGTTTCAGTTTAGAATTCCAAAAGCGTTGACTGCTGTGTTTGCGGGTGCTGCTTTATCGGTGGCCGGTCTTCAAATGCAGACAGTTTTCCGAAATCCGATTGCCGGCCCCGATATTCTAGGCATCAGTTCGGGCGCCAGCCTTGGCGTAGCCCTTTTTGTCCTGTCAACAGGATGGATTTTTAAGGAGACGCTTTCATTTTCAGGATCAGGCTCCTGGGGTCTGGTTGTTGCGGCATGGATTGGATCCGGATTCATGATGCTGTTGGTAGTACTTGTGGCCTCCAGGTTACGTGATCTGATGACCGTGCTGATATTAGGGATCCTTATTTCGAGTGCAATATTGTCTATCGTAAGCGTTTTGCAGTATTTCAGCAGCGAATCTTCTCTCAAATCCTTTGTTGTTTGGACCATGGGAAGCTTGGGAAGTACCACGCGCAGCCAATTGAATGTCCTGATCCCTTCTGTCAGCCTGGGTTTGGTATTGGCACTCTTGTCATCAAAATTCCTGGATGCCTTCTTGTTGGGCGAAAATTATGCAAGGAGCATGGGAATGAATCTAAAGTTAGCCTATTTGCTGGTTTTTGCCTCCACCTCCATCCTCGCAGGTAGCATAACTGCTTTTTGCGGACCGATTGGATTTGTTGGAATCATTGTGCCTCACCTGGCAAGAAAGTTTTTTCGATCGCCGCTTCACAGCCGGTTGATCCCGGCTACACTATTGATGGGTGCCGTCGTCATGCTGACAGGCGATCTGATCTCTCAGCTTCCCGGTTACGAAACTACTTTGCCCATCAATTCGGTGACCTCCTTGCTTGGAATTCCGGTTGTGATCTGGATTATCTTTAGAAATAAAAAAATTGGTTTACTGTAAAAATTCATACTTCAACTGCAATTTTTATGAAGAGTGAAATTTTCGTCGCTTGCAAAGGAATGTCGATTGGTTACCACGAACGATCGTTAGTGGCGGCCATTGTCAAAAGCGATCTGAATCTCAGGGCATTTGGTGGCGAAATGGTGGCACTCATCGGAGGAAACGGCATAGGAAAGAGTACGCTCCTAAAGACCATTGCCGGATTTCAGTCACCGCTTGCAGGAGAGCTTGTTGTGCACCATCGTGCTGTTCAAGATTATAGGAAGGAGGATCTGGCCAGGGAGATGAGCTTTGTCTCTACCGAGATCGTGAAAGTTGCCAATCTTACCGTGAGGGAGATGGTTGGACTGGGCAGGTTCCCATATACCAACTGGTTTGGTCAGCTGGATGAGAAAGACCATCAGCAGGTTGAAGAGGCGATCCGACAAGTAGGTCTCTCAGGGTACGAAGATCGTTTGATCAATAGAATTTCAGATGGAGAAAGACAACGAGCCATGATCGCCAGGGCCTTGGCTCAGGATACCAAGATCATGGTGCTCGATGAACCCACTGCATTCCTGGATATCTCCAACAAATATGAAATTGTGCGGATCCTGCACCAACTTGCCTACGAAAAGGGCAAATGCATCATTTTTTCTACGCATGAACTGAATACTGCCATCTCCATGGCCGATCGGATTTGGTTGATGTTAAACGATCAGGTGTTGGAGGGCGTTCCGGAAGAGATGGCCATGAAAGGTTATTTTGAATCACTCTTTGCAAATAATCCCCATCTATTTTTCGATGCCGAAAAGGGCGATTTCAGGGTACGCAAAAAAAGTGAGGGAACTATTTACCTTGCGGCTAACGGAGCAGAACTGGATTGCACCAAAAAAGCCCTGGAGCGCCTTGGCTTTGAAATCGTTGTCACCTCTTCCATCCCCGAGTCTCCCAGTCTCCGAGTCCCCCAGCCCAATGCCTTTCATGTCAATAAGATCGAAAACGGTTGGTTGATAACAACTTCAGGGTACTGCATGGAAGTTGAATCGCTTGAAGAACTTTGCCGGACTGTCAAAAGAATCAGGATTCAACAAGAATTTTGAACACCACCTTTTTTACGACCAGTTTGGAGAGCGGATCCGATACTGCGGTATGGAGATCAGAAGGAAAATAAATCACAAAAAAGCCTGGCAAAACCCTCGAAAAAGAAGCCAAACAATTGTAGAAAGCACAGTCGGTCTGTTCGTTGTAGGCTTCAAGCACTGGTTGCGTATCCAAAATTTCATGCCCCATCAACTCTGAACCTTTGACCCAATATTGCAGGTCGATGTAACGGCGGTGACCTTCGAGTCTGCACTCGTTCATATTTGAACTTTGAAATTCAAAAACATTCATGATCAGATGATCACCGTCAAGCGAATACTTGCCGGGCAGTACCTCTGTCAGATCGTTGTTCTGGATGTAGTGCAGGGCATCGGCGATACCCTTTCCGAGGCAACTGTAGCGTGCTGCATTTTGGATATTGTCTAAAACCATTGTCAGATATAAATTTTATTGATACCTATTTTCCCAATTTCCTTTCGCGCAAAGTTAATACATATCCGAATCGTTGTTATTTTTGAAGCAGATATTGATTGTTTTGAAAAAAATATTGCGAACTACCTTTTTAAAGCTTCATCTGATCGTTCTGATCTATGGATTTACCGCCATTCTTGGGAAGCTGATCTCGCTTCCAGCGCTCGAACTTGTTTGGTACCGCATGTTGTTTGCCATTGTGACCTTTTTTATCTACCTGAAAATCAAAAAGGAAGATTTGTATGTAACCAGGAAGGTTCTGTTGCAATTGTTTGGCGTTGGGGCAATTGTAGCCATCCATTGGGTGACTTTTTATGGAGCCATCAAACTCTCAAACGTTTCTGTTACCCTGGGTTGTTTTGCTACCACGACGCTGTTTACTAGCTTTTTAGAACCTTTCTTCGACAGGAAGAGGATCAATTACCTTGAAGTTCTCATCGGAATGGTGATCATTGCAGGGCTTTACCTGATCTTTAAGTTTGAATCCCGCTTCGCCCTTGGGATTGCAGTAGCCTTGTTATCAGCCTTCCTTGCCGGATTATTTACCGTTCTTAACAAGAAACTGGTAGCCAGTCACAAAGCAGTAAAAATCAGTTTTTATGAGATGATAGGGGGTTTGATCGTTTTGTCTCTCTATCTGGCAGCTTCAGGAAAAGGAACCATTGCTCCGTTTTTGATACCTTCTGCTTCTGATTTGTTGTACCTGGTTCTATTGGCCACTGTCTGCACCGCTTTTGCCCACACGGTCCAGGTGGATGTGATGCGGCATCTTTCGGCTTTCACGGTAGCACTCACAATCAACCTTGAGCCAGTTTATGGTATCGTGATGGCCTTCTTTATTTTTGGTGAAACCGAAAGAATGACGAATGGATTCTATCTGGGAACCTTGATCATACTTATTTCAGTTATCGGATTTCCTTTGACAGAGCAGTATCTCCAGAAAAGAAAAGGGAAGTTCTAATCAAACTGGTTGATGGTACCTTTGTTCAGCAATTCAGTTTCGATGCTCAGCTCGCTCTCGAGGAAGTCGTCCATCTCCTCTTCGGATCCAAATTCGGCAACAAGCCCGTTGTATACAACTGTCCATAAATCGGGAGCATGCAGAATTTTCAAACCCGGCAGCTCCGGACTGAAGTCTTTTACAGGGAATCCGGCTTTAACGCCCTCTTCCTGTTCCATGAGTTGCAGGTACTTGCAAAAATAGTCAGCTGCAGGATAAAACTCGTCCTGAATGTCCTCTTCCCCTGCACGGTCGTAGCTCTCTGCAAGTAGCAGACGATAGATTTCCATGACTCCTTCTGAATTGACATATAGTGCATCAGCAAACTGTTTTGGTGGTCTTTCGCTAATTTCGGTAAAGGGAATGGGAGATACTTCAGCCAAAAATCTGGGGCGATGGGTGTGAAGAATCATTTCGGATGATTCGTCGTTGAGCGGATCGCTGCAAATCAAAAATTTGGGAGTCTTCATGTTGTAAATTTGATTGGGTTTTTTGCAAAATTAGCAAGAATAATTTGATAATGTAGCCTGTGCAGATTCACTGATTTGCTGATATTTCGATTTTGGATTTGACTGAATTGCTGAACTGCCAATTTATCTGAAAAGTGCCCACTAAAAGGAGTATATTTGATTTTGAAATTCAATCAACGGATGCTACCGGATACTTACCTGTTCAATCCAACCTGCGAACCGGCCATTGCCAATGGATCGCCATATTATACTCCGAGTGCAAGCCTCCGGAAATTTGAGGCCGATCTTGGCTACCTTCCCGGATGGTTGGGAGTGGAGAAAGATGAGGTGCTGGTTCAGGCAAAGGATCTGAATTTTGAGGCACAGATGAGGGATTTGGGTTTCAGACTTCCTTCGTTTTTGCAACAGGAGTGTGCCCTGGCAGATTCTGACTGGATGTCCCAACCCAAGGGCAGGTTGCTTCCCTGGGGATGGAGTCCGGCAGTTTATCAGTTGTTCAAAAAAATACTGCCCTCTTACCATGATGATTTTCATCATTCCCCGGTAGCAAATTGGTGTACAGAGCATAAGAAGATGTTCAGTCGGTTGTCAGGCATGGAGTTGCTATGTGAAATCAAGCAGGTTGCCAGGGGAAGCTGGTTGCCGGATGACTTAAAGATACCTGTTGTTTGCAACACAGTGGAGCAGATTTGGAAAGAGGTAAGTTGTTATGACAAAGCAGTCGTTAAGATGCCCTGGAGCTCTTCGGGCAGGGGGTTGCTCATTTTTCCGAACCAGGATCTGAAAAAAAAGAATGACGAAATCCTTTCAGGCATGTTGAATCAGCAAGAATTTGTAACTGTTGAGCCCTGGTATGACAAGGTTATGGATCTCTCCTATCAGTTTTCAGTCAATTCCGGTAAGATTGAATACCACGGAAGCACCATCTTTGAAACTGATCCGAAAGGTCGCTACATCAGAAATTATCTGGGTGAAGTTCCACATCTTGTTTCGGAGGCAGGTGAATTTGTGGGGGAGCACAGCAAGGATGTCGCAAGGGTATTGTTAGAAGCACTCTCGCACAGCGATTATTCAAAGTATTATGAAGGTTGGATTGGCGTAGATAGCATTGTCTGCAGAACAATTGCCGGCGGTTTAAAAATTCAGCCTGTAATTGAAATCAATGGAAGGTTCACCATGGGAGCCATCGCATTGAATTTCAAAAAAAATGTTGCGGAGGGATCAACAGGATTTCTGCAAATATTTTACTCAAAAAGCAGCAGTTTTCAAGATTATTGCGCAAGGCAGGAAAAGGTTAAGCCACTGAAAATGTCTGAAGGGCAGATCGTTCAGGGAATTCTTCCACTAACCCCTCCGTTGCAGCAACACAATTTCGGCGCCTTCGTGGAGGTCTTCGGTTGTTCGTAATTCGTCAACCGTCATTGTTTACTCCTGTTCCGAGCTGCTTTTGATCCTTTTGAAAGTGTCTTTTCTCGTGACGAGCATGGGAACAGCAACGCCTGCCGACAATGCAATCAGGATAAAAAGGGCTTTAAGCCCGTTGTTTGTAGTTTCGGCAAGTGTCTGCAGGTAGGTTTGAGAATTGGTTGGGGTACCCGCCAGTTCCATGCAACCGAGCATCATCCGGTAGGCAAAAGCACCAGGAACCATAGGAATTACGGAGGGTGTAGAGAAGACCAGCGGAGGCGCCTGTTTGTTGTGTGCCGCATATACGCTGAGTACCCCAATCAAAGAAGCACCTGCCAATGAGGCAAGGACGATGTTGATGTCAAGCGTTAGAAGAGCGAACTTGGTCAATCCTCCCAGGGCGCCCATGGCCCAAATCATGAGCAGTGTTCGCTGCGGAACATTGAAAAGAATGGCAAATCCAAGGGCCGCGAGGCCTGCCCAGAAACCCTTACCCAAAATAGCAATCCAGTCCATCCTGTTAAATGTTAAATAGAAATTTGGCGCAGAGCAAACCCAGGGCAATTGCAAGCGCGATGATCAGACCGTGGATGCCACGAACAATCCCGTTCAGGATGTTGCCATCAATCATGTCTGTAAAAGAATTGATCAGTGGCACCCCGGGAACAAGAAAAAGAACAGAGGTTGCAAAGGCCAGATCTGGTGAGGTGCCGATACCGAGTTTGACTGACAATCCCGAAAGGAGAGAGGCTGCAAATGAAGCAAAGAAAATGGATACATAAGGATTGAATCGATTTTTTAACGATTCCTGACGAACAAATAATCCTACAAAAGTGGCAACGAAAGCAACAAGCAGCTCGACCCCTTTCCCCCCAAAAAGGGCGCAGAACGAACTTCCTGCCAGAGATACAGCCAACAACACGATCCATCTGGGATAATGCGGCAGCGCCACCAGCCTATCTATCTCAGCATTGATGCTGGATACACTCCAGCTCTCTTCCACAACTTTCCAACTCATTCTGCTGATTCCTGAAACTACCCTGAAGTTCACGCCATGTGGAGAGGTTCGTTTCAGACTGGCAATGAAGTGGTCGGTCTCTTCATCTATCACCTTGAGCATGAGCGATCGGTTGGTGATTAACAATTCAATGTTGTACCCGAGTGCATCTGCAATCCTGTTGACAGTCGTTCGCACCCTACCTGTACTTGCACCAGAACTCATGAGCAATGTGCCTACATTGAGCAGCATCGCTTCCGCATCCTTTATATTTTTGTAGGAATCATCCATGCTATTTAATGTCCGAATATGCTGATTTATTGCTATTAAGATGAAATGAAACAACTCCTAACTCCCAACTCATTCCGGTACTTTTACCTGCTCACCCAAAAAATGGGGCTGTGTTCCGGCCAAAAGATCGTAGGCAAGCAACACCCTGGCACCAATTTCACGCAGGATTACCTTGATGGAGGGCCTTCCGCTAAGATCTCCTGCATTGAAGGCAATTACTTCCAGCCCTCGTTTACGCCCGATAAATAGTGCCCGATGGTTGTGAAACGGCTGTGATATCACTGTAAACTGATGCTGACCAAAAACCATAAAGCAACGGACAACAGAGTCAAGGGTTCTGAAGCCTGCATAGTCAAGTACAATCCTCTCTTTTGGAATGCCGGCTTCTACAAGGTCGTTGAACATGGAGACAGGTTCGTTGTAACTTCTGCGTTTGTTGTCACCACTGACGATGATGTAGTCAATTTTTTTACACTTAAAGAGCAGTACTGCCGATTGGATGCGGTAAGTATAATACATGTTCACCTTGCCGGGACTAATAAATTTGCTCGTTCCCAATACGACGGCACAATGGTTGTGCGGAATGGCACCCACAGAGTTGTAAGAATATTGCTTGCCGGTTTTTGTAACTTCCAGGTTGATCCAAAGTACAAAAAGGAAGAAACAGAATCCCAAGACGCAGGTTACCATGAAGAGCCGTATCATCCACTTTCGTATCATACCCAACAACGATTATTACCTTCTAAAATTAATACTTTTTTTTGATGCCATTTTGAATTAATATTACCGACACAATCATCGAACAACCCGTGATGAACAATATTGCCAGCAACCAACTCTATATTCCGGCCATCAAAGAAGTTGAATTTTTTGATTATGAGGGTATTGTATCCTATCTTAGGCGTCATGCAAGGCAGGTTGCTGTTGATAAAATAAATTGGAGGGCGTACAAAAGCTCGCCTCAAGTATATCTGAGATTAGGTTTTACGGAGACTCACTTGTGGCTTCAGTTCGAGGTGTTTGGGGATCACTTTCGGGCACATGCGCACAATGACCAGGAGCCGGTTTGGGAAGACGCCTGCGTTGAGTTTTTTATCGCAAGTGAAGAGGAATATGAATTGGCCGACAAACCTGCAAATGAAATATTGTATAGAAATTTTGAATTCAATGCACTTGGGACCTGTTTGTCGGCATACGGAAATATTCAGCAAAGGGAGTTTCTTCCAAAAGAGGAGATGAATCAAATTTTGCGCTTCTCAAGTTATTCAAATCAGAAGAGGCTGGAGGAGGGGGCGATTTTTGATTGGGAATTGACCGTTGCCATACCTCTCAAAGTGATTGGAATTCATCCTGGCAGTAATTTCAGAGCCAATTTCTACAAGTGCGGAGATCGTACTTTGGTCCCACATTTTTTGTCGTGGAGTAGCATTGAATCTGTCCATCCTGATTTCCATCTTCCACAATATTTTGGAAAAGTTAAGCTGGAAATCTGATTTTTAAAATAAGTGTCATGGAAATAGCGGGTATTGAACGTATCAAAGAGAGTTACAAGGCATTGATAACCGAATGCAAGAATCAGATTCCTGAAAAGGATCTTTCAATTGTACATGGTGCCATGGACCATGCCCTTTCGGTACTTGGAAATGCTCAGTGGGAAAATGGAGATTACATCTTGCAGCACTCCATATCAGTGGCTAGGATCGCAGTCGTCGAACTGGGACTTTCTACTGATTCGCTCGTGGCATGTTTGTTGCACAATATTTTTGACAAAACGAACCATAAATTTTCCGTAGAAACCATCCGAAAGGCTTATCGACCGGGTGTGGCAGAGATTCTGGATGGCATCATCAAGATTAATACGCTGAATACGGAGAACATTGCCCTGCAGAGTGAAAATTTCAGGAGGCTGATGATGGCATTGTCGGGCGATGTCAGGGTAATCCTAATCAAGATAGCCGACCAACTTCAGGATATGCGCAACCTGGGTCACCTGCCTGAAGCCCTGCAGCAACGGATTTCAATCGATTCCTGGCATCTCTATGCCCCATTGGCCCACCGTCTGGGGTTGTACAAGATCAATTCCGAATTGCTTGATTTGTCACTCAAATACCTGCACCCAAAGGATTATGTGCACATTGTCGAGAAACTTCAGGAGACCACTACTGAGCGGGCTCATTTTGTGACTGCCTTCGTCAAACCTATCGAGAAGAAGCTGAAAAACAGGGGTTTTGATTTCGAGATGAAGGCCCGCACCAAGTCCATTTATTCCATTTGGAACAAGATGAAGAAACAAGAGGTCGATTTTCATGAAGTTTATGACCTTTTTGCCATTCGTGTAATTCTGAACTCCAAACCCGAAAATGAGAAGGCTGAATGCTGGCAGGTTTTTTCTGTGGTAACTGAAGAGTACCTTTCCAATCCGGAGCGATTGCGCGACTGGATTACTTTTCCCAAGTCAAATGGTTATGAATCACTCCATACGACAGTTTTAGGTCCTGACAAAAAATGGGTGGAAGTGCAGATTCGTACGCGCCGTATGGATGACGTTGCCGAAAATGGACTGGCTTCGCACTGGCGGTACAAGGAAGGAAAGGCAGGAGGCAAGGAGTTGGACGAATGGTTGAAAAACATTCGGGAGGTGTTGGAGAATCCACAGTTAAGTCCCGCCGATTTTATTGAGGATTTCAAAGTGAATATTTATGACGACGAAATCTTCGTTTTTACACCCAAAGGTGACCTCATTAAACTCAGGGCCGGAGCTACTTTGCTCGATTTTGCCTACGAAATACACTCGCAAATTGGAGATCATTGTGTTGGAGGAAAAGTGAATGGCAAGCTGGTAACCTTAAAATACCGACTAAAAAACGGAGACCAGCCCATCGTTGAGACCTCGAACAGCCAGAAACCCAAGCTCGACTGGCTTGATTTTGTGGTAACCTCCAAGGCTAAGTCACGGATCAAAGCCAGCCTGAATGAGGAGCAGAAGCGAGAAGCCGACAACGGACGTGAAATTCTCAAAAGAAAATTTAAAAACTGGAAAATTGAACTGAATGATCAGGTCATCCGTGACCTTTTGAAACATTTCAAACTTAAACTTGCCACCGAGCTATACTACCAGATTTCGACAGGAAAGATCGATCCCCTGGGAGTTAAAGAGGTAATTACTGTTCATGAAGAGGAGAGTCCCAAGGACCGTCTTGCTGAAATACTTGCTCCTGCCGAACTGAAGGAGCTCTCATTTGATTCGGGAGATGATTTTTTGGTGATTGACAATGACCTGAAAAATGTAATTTACAAGCTTGCAGTTTGCTGCAATCCAATTTTTGGAGATGATATTTTTGGTTTCGTAACCATCAGGGAAGGGATCAAAATCCACCGCATCAGCTGTCCCAATGCCAGGCAGATGGTCGAAAGATACCCCTATCGGTTGATCAAGGCCAAGTGGCGTTCGACAGGCAAAAGGAACTCATTTCAAGCCACGGTGAGAGTTGCCGGATCAGACAGGATGGGACTGGTAAACGATCTCACCCATATCATTGCCAAAGAGGTTGGTGTGCAGATGCGCTCCATTACCATCAACAGTGAGAACAGCTCATTCGAAGGAATCCTTAGGGTCTTCGTCAACGATACACATCACCTCGATTTTTTGATGCAGAAGCTTAAAAATATCAAAGGAGTAGATTCGGTGACAAGATCAGATGGATAGAGGGAAGTAGAGTTATGAGATATGAGATATGAGATATGAGATATGAGATGTTCATGGTTGAAAAAAATGAAAAATGAATGAGTTAATATCTAAGGCTCGTGAAATTTGGAAAGAAGGGGAGACCGAAATGGCTTTGTCAGTTTTAGAAAATCCTGATTTAAAGGATCATGCAGAGGCTTTCTTCCTGGCAGGTGAAATACATTACGGCCGTCAGGAGTGGGGAACAGCCCTCAATTGTTTTCGTCGTTGTCTGGAAATATGTCCTGAATTGACTGCCGCTCAGACCTATGTGGAACTTATTCACAATATTCTCGGATTTTTTCATACCGATCAGTTCAATCCATGATTTTTTAAACTAACTTTGGTTGAATAACTTCTTTTATTTTTGTTATTATTATAAAAATGAGGAAGTTAATAACCAAAAACTTTAAAAAATGAAACGGTTAGCTGTCATTCTATTCGTATGCTTCAGCTTCTCATTCCTCCAAGCGCAGGATGCTGTTACGCTGAAAAATGAAGGTAATAAAGCCTTGACTGCCAAGCAGTATGCACTGGCCATGGCAAAATTTGAGAAAGCACTTGCGGTTTTGGGCAACAAACCTGCCGACAATGCCATGATTTTTGCCATGGGAACATGTGCATACAGCTTGAATGACATGAAAAAATCTCTGACTTACATCGACATGACCATTGCAGCCGGTTACAACCTCGACATGGCTTACCAGTACAGGGTTTGTATCATGAAAGCGCAAAAAAATTCTGAAGGCTACCTGAAGACGCTCAAAGATGGGCTGGCGAAGGTGCCCAATTCCAAATCTCTGAAAGAGACGCTTGGTAAGTATTATTACGAGGAGGGAGATAAACGCTACCACGAAGCCAGTGACATCATGAAGAATGCCGTCGTGCAGGTGAATGCAGGCAAGATGGCTACCTCGGACAAATCCTTCCAGGAGATGAATGCAAAGGCAAGGGTCATCTTTAAGGAGGCGTTAAAATTTTTGAACATGAGCCTTGAGTTGTTGCCAAATGATGCAAATACCAAAAACGGCATTTCCAATTGTCAGAATAAAATGAATATGCTGATTTAGACAGTAGAAGGTGGTAAAATGAAAGTAGAAAATTTTGAAATATTTACTCAGAAGAGGTTTTCAAAATCGAAATTTGGTTTTCGATTGAATCATTATTTTTAGAGGTACTCACGGAATCAACGAGGTTTACAATGGATGAGAAAGGGATGCCAGCGTGAAGGCTAAGACCGATCTCACATGTTCTGCTGTTGGAGAAGCCACGAAGGACAGATTCCGGAAGTTGAACTTTCAGGGTACGCAAGCCGTGTTTGTTGAGTTCGGGGAAGGAAAATCCACGGTCTCCTGCAAATCCACAGCAGTTGGTCTCTAAAACAAATACCTCTCTGGCACAATGTCGGGCTAATTCCAGTAGTTTTGGTTCGAGTCCCATTTTTTTAAGGCTGCAGACGGCAAAGACAGCCACTGTCTCATTCACTGGTTGAAGTGTCAGGTTTGGCAACAGATGTTCAAGAATAAATTCGACAGGTTCATAAAGTTTTAACCGGTTTCCCATATTTTCACGCATGGTGTACAAGCAAGGACTCATGTCGCAAAGAATGGGATAGGTACCGCTGTTGCTGGCTTTGAGAAGAGCTGTTTCCAACTCTGCCGATTTTTTCTCACCTGCTTGGGTATATCCTTTGCTCGAAAATGCCATCCCGCAGCACAAGGAGGATAGATTTTCAGGGTAAATAACTTCGAAACCTCCTTTGTGCAATAGATCAATCATTGCCTGTGTGAGCTGTCTCTCTTCTCCATACCTGGAAGTTCCCATACTTCTGTTGATACAAGAGGGGAAATAGACGACTTTCAGTTTTGAATTGGCATTCTGACAAGAAGATTTCACCTTTATTGGTTTTGTTCCTTTAGGCATCCATTTGTTCCACAACGGAATACGATTGAATGTAAGCAAACGAATTCCATGGGTCAGAGCCGTCATCAAATGTGTCCCAAGGATGAAGTGGACTGCACCAACCACATTGAGTCCGATACGCACGAAATTTGTAACAAAACTCATCCTTTCAGCTACCCATAGGCCATTTTTCTGTCTGGACCCAATCTGCTCTTTGCGCAATTCCTTTATCAACTTTCCGGTATCAATTTTTACAGGGCAACCAATGGCACAAAGTCCATCCGTTGCACAGGTCTCATTGCCATTGTAATGAAATGATTTGTTCAGTTGTGCGAGAATTTGGGGCTCCTTTCCCGTTTTTCTCAAGTGGGCAATTTCGCGGTAGACGACAATTCGCTGACGTGGAGTCAGCGTTAGCTCGGCAGCAACACAAGATGGTTCACAGAACCCACATTCGATGCAGCTGTCGATTTTATCACTTGCCTGGGGAATGGGTTTCAGGTTTTTAAGATGTGCCTGAGGATCGCCGTTGATGATTACACCAGGATTCAGGAGATTGTTTGGATCGAAGATGGTCTTGATTCTTTTCATCAACTGATAGGCTTCGGTCCCCCATTCCATCTCAACGAAAGGAGCCATGTTTCGGCCGGTGCCGTGTTCTGCCTTGAGTGATCCGTCATATTTGTGAACCACCAGGGTGGCCACCTCATCCATCAGATTTTTATAGCGCTCCACCTCTTGCGCAACACCGAAATCCTGCGTGAAAACAAAATGTAGATTGCCCATCAGTGCATGACCGAAAATAACTGCCTCGTGGTAACCCCATTTCTCAAAAATTTGCTGAAGATCCAGGGTTGCTTCGGCTAGTCTTGCAACGGGGAAGGCAACATCCTCAATGATCACGGTAGTGCCCTTTTCCCGCATGGCCCCGACAGATGGAAACATGCCTTTCCTGATCTTCCAAAGTTGTGCACATTCAACAGGATCAGTGGAAAAATGAATAGGTCCGATGGTCTGGATAATTCTGATAGATTCTGTAATATTCTGAACCTGAGTAATTAGCGTATCAAATTGGTCTGAACGGGATTCAACAAGTAAAGCACAGGCGCCAGATTTCAGGTTTTTGAGATCCAGACTCAACTCCTGCACATTTTCTACTGATTTTAAACCAGCCCTGTCGATCAGTTCTACAGCGGCAACAGGGGCATTTTGCAGCCTAACTACAGCCTCGCAGGCATCGTGGATGGTATTGAAAAGTATCAATGCACTTGCCTTGAAGGGTTTGTCTGCGACGGTCTTGTAGCAGATTTCGGAGATAAATCCCAGTGTACCTTCCGATCCGATCATCAGATGTTGCAAAATATCAATGGGATCAGAATAATCTACCAACGCATTCAGACTGTAACCGGTGGTATTTTTCATACGAAATTTCTTCCTGATCCGATCGGATAGTGCAACATTTTCAGCGACAGACTGATGCAAAATTTCAATTTGATTCAACAGACTCGCATGCGATTTTCGAAAGGCGGCACATGCTTCGGCGTCTCCTGTATCGAGCAGGGTGCCATCTTCCAGGAGAATCCGCATATTCAGGAGGGTCTGGTAAGAATTTTCAGCAATACCGCAGCACATTCCGCTTGCATTGTTGGCTGCGATGCCGCCCACCATGGCAGCATCGATGGAAGCAGGATCAGGACCTATTTTTCGGCCGTATTTTGCAAGTAAAGCGTTGGCCTCCTTACCTGTAAGACCGGGTTGCAGTCTAACAGATGCTCCATTGTCCAAGACAGTGGCTTTTTTCCAGTGGTTTCCCGCTACAATTAGCAGCGAATCAGAGACTGCCTGTCCCGACAGACTCGTTCCGGCCGCGCGAAAAGTAACCGGGATCATTAACCTTGATGATTCCTGCAGGATCAGTGAAACCTCAGCTTCATTCCTGGCTTTGATCACCATTTTTGGGATTAGCCTGTAGAAGCTGGCATCCGTTCCAAAGGCCAAAGTGTGAAGAGGATCATGAAATATTCGGTGGCGGTCAATGAAAGGCACAAGTCGGTCGTATAGCTCCTTGTAGTTGCCTGTTAACATAAGTTCGAACGGATTGGAAAGTTTGACTCAAAAATAGGGATAAAATTGATTACCGCATCCCCTGGAGCAACAAATCGAGGTAGTTTTTCCTGTTGATCAATTGAAAGGCTCCATGGTATTCATCCTGCCACAATTTGGGAGATTTTATTTTTTCTTTGGAGATTTTTACCTCGAATCCTCTCAATCCATCTTCATCCTCCTCCACATAATCGATTTCAACGCCACTATAGGTACGCCAAAAATAGGTTTGTACATTTTTTCTTTGTGAAAGCAGTTGTTTTCGACGCTCAGCCACAACAAAATTCTCCCACAAATTTCCTGTATCAATTCGCAAATCAAGTGGTTTAAAGTTGTCTATTAAATAATTACGTATTCCAGTATCATAGAAATAGATTTTGTCCATTTTGGCAACCTCCTTGCGCAAATTTCTACTGTAGGCCGGAAGCCGGAAGATGACGAATGATTTTTCGAGTAAATCGATGTAGCGCTCTACGGTTTCACGATTGATGCTTAATTTTTGGGACAACTCATTGACTGAAACCAACTGACCAACCTGAAAAGCCAGCAACCGCAGCAAATCCCTGATTTTTAACGTGTATTTTATGGAGGTTAGCTGAAATACGTCCTTGAACAAATAAGATTCGCAGATTTCACCAAGCAAATTGCGTTTTTGTCCGGCAGATGCGGAATAAACTTCCGGATACAAGCCATAAAGCAGAATCTCTTCCAGCTTCTGATCCAGTTCATATTTGTTATTGTCCTGCATGATCTCGCCAAGCGCAAAAGGCAACAGGTGAAAAACTGTCTTTCGGCCTGTTAAAGATTCTGATGTCAAATTGGCCAGTTCAAAAGAAGAAGATCCGGTCGCAATTACTTTGAGATGCGGCATTTCATCGTAAATAATTTTCAGCACAAGCCCTATATCCCTGATCCTTTGTGCTTCATCAATGATCAGAAGCTGGTAGCCTTCTGTTAAATCGGAGAGTGTTTTTAGGTCACGTTGCATGAGCAACAGTTCATTTTTACTCAAATCAGCTGATAGGTAGATTGATTTTAAACCTGAACTTCTACCAAGCTGTTTGACCAATGTTGTTTTTCCGGCCTGTCGTGGGCCGTAAATCAGCAAAATTTTTCTTCCCGATGACAGTGCATCAAGGCAGGAAGTTTCGACATATCTGGAAATTATCATGCCAATTTTTTTACAAATGTAAAAATATTATCAATAAAACCAGCATAATTAGATCAAATATTGTCGGTCTACCAGCAAAATTAGATCAAATTATGTTGGTTAACCAGCATAATTTAATCAAATAGTGTCGGTTTACCAGCAAAAATTGATTGAAATGTATAGGTATACTTGAAAAGGCAGATGAAGAAACAGAAATAATTCAGAAAGAAATTCTGATTCAGGTGCTATTTGTCAGTTGCATATGGCTTTTCCACATCGATCGTTTGATTATATTTACACTCAATCTCTCCTGCCAACACAACATGCGGAGAGCTAATTTTTTCATCTTATGAGAGCTAATTTTTTCCTTCTGGCCATGCTTTGGTCACTCTCTTCCATCGCTCAGGATCGGATTACAGGGCACACCTTTGCAACGCGCTCCGAAGTGATTGCCCAGCATGGAATGGCCTGTACCAGTCAGCCTTTGGCTACGCAGGTAGCCCTGGATATTCTGAAAGCGGGCGGCAATGCGGTTGATGCTGCCATTGCCGCCAATGCAGTACTGGGTCTCGTTGAACCAGTAAGCAATGGCATTGGTGGGGATCTTTTTGCGATTGTTTGGGATGCCAAAACAAAAAAACTCTATGGATTAAATGCCAGCGGCCGTTCGCCATATGATTTGACCTATGAATATTTCAAAAAAAATGGCATCACCAGGATTCCTTCATTTGGTCCATTGTCGGTTTCAGTACCCGGATGTGTAGATGGATGGTTTGAGCTTCACAAAAAATTTGGAAAACTTCCGATATCAGATCTCCTCCGTCCGGCGATCAATTATGCCAAAGAGGGATTTCCTGTCACTGAGGTCATCGCTTACTACTGGAATTCTAACTCCAGAAATCTACAAAAATATCCGGGATTCAAGGAGATTTACATGCCAAATGGAAAAGCTCCTTCGAAGGGAGAGGTATTTCGCAATCCTTTTTTGGCTGCTACGCTCGAAAAAATTGCAGTTGGAGGGAGAGATGCCTTCTACAAGGGCGAAGTGGCACAGAAAATTGCGGATTACATGAAAGAGCAGGGAGGTTTTTTAGGCATGCGTGACCTGGCCGACCATCATTCGGATTGGGTTGAACCAATATCGACCAACTACCGTGGATACGATGTATGGGAATTACCTCCAAATGGTCAGGGTACCGCAGTTTTACAAATGTTGAACATGCTTGAGAATTTCGATGTCGCGAAAATGGGTTTCGGCAGTGCTGAGTACATCCATACTTTTATAGAAACCAAGAAACTTGCCTTCGAAGATCGTGCCAAATATTACGCAGATCCTGATTTTAATAAGGTTCCAATAGAAAAGCTTATTTCAAAAGCTTACGCCAAAGAGCGATTGAAACTTTTCGATGCTTCAAGATCTGCCAAAAGTTATCCGGCAGGTAACCTCGAACAGGGCAACACCATTTACATGACCACCGCCGATAAGGAAGGAAATATGGTCTCGTTGATTCAGAGCAATTACCGTGGCATGGGTTCTGGAATGACACCCGGCAAGTTGGGTTTCATTCTTCAGGACCGTGGTGAAATGTTTATCATCGATTCTACTTTTACGCATGTGAACCGTTATGAACCCCACAAACGTCCATTCCATACGATCATTCCTGCCTTTGTAACGAAGGAAGGAAAGCCATTCATCAGCTTCGGACTTATGGGTGGCTCAATGCAGCCACAGGGGCATGTACAGATGGTGGTCAATCTGATTGATTTCGGCATGAACCTTCAGGAAGCTGGAGATGCGCCGCGTATTTGCCACGAAGGATCCAGCGAACCTACCGGTGAAAAGATGACGGATGGTGGCGTGGTTTATCTCGAAAGCGGAGTGCCTTACGAAACCATCCGTCAACTTCTAGGTAAAGGTCACCAGATTCAGTTTATCAATGGAATTTATGGAGGTTACCAGGCTATCAAATGGGATGAAAAAAACAAAGTATACTTTGGAGCCTCAGAATCCCGGAAGGACGGGCAGGCAGCTGGATATTAAGTACTCCAAGTCCTTCAAGTACTCCAAACTTTTAATTTATTGACACTAAATAACTGTTAGAAACATGAAAAGAAGAAGCTTTTTGAACACTTCCCTGGCCATGGCAAGTATCATGGTCGTTCCGAGACATGTGTTGGGGGGAACCGGTTTCACGGCGCCAAGCGACCAGCTGACCAAGGCAATTATTGGGGTTGGTGGAATGGGGCGCGGTCACATAGGCTACGAAGATACACGGGTAGTGGCCATTTGCGATGTTGATAGAAAACACCTCGAGCAAGTGAAGCAGATGATTCCGAATCCGGTGAAGACCTACCACGATTTTCGCGAATTGCTGCTTCAACCTGATATCGACATCGTTCACATAGCCACCCCTCCGCATTGGCATGGCATCATGGCCGTTGAGGCAGCTCGCGCCGGGAAAGACATCTGGTGCGAAAAACCAATGACAAGAACTATTGGAGAAGGACTCAGGGTTGTGGAAGAAATCAACAAATACGACAGAATCTTCAGGCTCAATACCTGGTTCCGTTTCAAAGATACTTTCTATGGTTTGGGTACCGACGTGAAACCTTTGAAAAAGGTGATCCAAAGCGGCATCCTCGGTTGGCCGCTCAAAGTAACAGTCAGCGGAATTACCGGCTACGACTGGAAATTCTATTGGAGCGGTGAACGCAACCTCAAGCCCATGCCGGTTCCTGAAGAACTTGATTATGACATGTGGCTCGGACCAGCTCCCTACAAACCTTACAATCCGGAGCGCGTACATGCCAAGTTTCGTGGTTACTGGGATTATGATGGTGGCGGACTTGGTGACATGGGGCAACATTACCTCGACCCGGTGCAATACCTGCTGGGCAAAGATGATACCAGTCCGGTAAAGGTGGAGGTGGATGCTCCTGAGCAGCATTATGATGCGGTAGGATCCTGGAGAAGGATTGAATATACCTATGCAGATGGATGCAAAATCATCCTGGATGGTGAGAACCGCGACAAAGATGCTGCTTATATTGAAGGTCCCAATGGTAAAATATTCAGGGGATTCAAATCAACGATTCCAAATCTTCAGTCTTTTATTGAGACCCTGCCTGATCCGGAGCCACAAATCACGACTTTCACGGAATCGGTGAAAACCCGCAAGAAATTTGCCCTGAATGAGATGAACGGATACCACTCAGCTACGATTGTCAACATGGGCGTCATCGCACTGCAATTGGGCCGTACTTTACATTTCGATCCTGCCACTCAGCAGTTTATCGATGATGAAGCCGCCAACAGGCTGGTTAATCAACCAATGCGGGCACCCTGGAGCATTTAAAAATAGTTTGAAAAATAGATGATATGAAGAAAATATTTACAGTTTCAACGGTTGTTTTGATGTTCCTGGGCCTTGCTTTCAATGGCATTGGACAAATCAACAGAACCATTCCTACCAGAGTCGCTGACGCATTGGCCCAGGTGCCAACCAAAGATCAGGAAAGGCTTGGTGCGCTGATGAGCGAAGTGGCAGATCTCAAAGAAGAGGGTTTTGCCTTGTTTGCTGCCAGGATTGTTCCTCCAGGAACCGGAGATGATGTCGCGGCAAGGTTTGTGGTAGCCAGTCTGGCCAAATATGTCTCTCAATTTGGCAAGGAAGCGGATAGAGGCATGGTCGAAAGAGGATTGCAAGCGGCCCTAAAAACTGCGACCGACAAGGATGTTCAATCCTTCTTTCTAACACAACTCTATTTTGTAGCAGGTGATCTGTCTGTTGGCCTTCTGAGCCAATATTTACAAGACGATAAACTGTGCGATGCTTCAATAAAAGTGCTGATAGCAATCGCCTCACCCTCAGCAGAAAAGGCGATCCTGAATTCATTCGAATCTGCCAGGGGAATTCCCGAACTGGCTCTTGCCAAAGCGGTCGGTATGCTCAAAATTGGAGCCGCCAACCCGATTTTGATTAAAAAACTGGAAACAACGGACCCAAAACTGCAGCAGGTAATCCTGGAATCAATTGCCTTGATTGGTACTCAGTCCAGCTACAATCTATTGAAGGAGAAAGCTTCAAAGGCTCAATATCTGTACGAACCTACCGGGAGTGTCAATGCGCTTCTGACTTATGCTGCCCAAACTGGACCGAATATTGAAGGCAATGGGATTGGCGATAAGGTTTTAAATGAGTTGATGGCCAATTGCAAGAATGTTAATCAGTTGCAATTCAGGTCGGCAGCGCTGGCCCTTAAAGTGAAGTTTTGGGGTTTTGAGTCCGTGCCTTTGTTGTTACGTGAATTTGACAATCCTGATAAAGCATACCGGGCAGGAGTTTTGAACCTGGCTGCCGGACTGCTTGATGTTTCTGCGACCGGTAAATGGGTTGATAAGGCAATAAGGATGAATGGCGAGCCATGCGCCGAAATAGCAGAAATGCTGGGTCGCAAAGGAGATCCCGAATTGCTGGCCACTTTTGAAATGGCATTAACGAACATGGTTCCGGAGGTCGTCAGGACGGCTGGAATCGAGGCCATCGCCAACATCAAAAATGCGAAAGCAGTTGAGGTGCTGGAAGATCATCTTTTGGCTGGTCAGGACGCAACTGCTACCGCGAAAGCCTTGTCCCGCAGACTGGACGCGGCTCACATGACACGTCTCTCTTCTGCACTTGAGAAAGCCCCGAAAGCCGCTAAAGTTGAAATCATCCGACTGATCGGCGCCAAGGCTGTAAAAGCAGAATTCGGAAAAGTGTTGGCTTTTACCTCAAATGCTGACCAGGATATTTCTGCGGCAGCCTTCGCGGCTTTAAAAAATCTCTCCTCCGAAGAGAATATACCGGTCTTGATCGACCTGCTGAAGAAAGCCTCTTCAAAAGAACAGATTGTCGGGGTTCAGCTTTCCCTGATCAATGCTGCATCCGGTCTGGATATGGAAGAAAAGGTCAAATTCATCAATCAACTAACCAGTGCCGCCGATCCCTATCGGACGCTCGAAGTGCTTTCCCGGTTAGGTAGCAGAGATGCCTTGAACAAAGTAGTCGACGCATTTGCTTCACAAGATTTGACTGTTAAAGAGGCTGCATTTGGTGCTTTGCTGAAATGGAGCAGTCCAGATGCCGCTGACGCCTTGTACCAGATCTGTGCCACCAATCCTGCCTACAAGGTCAAGGCATTCAAAGGATTTGTCGATCTTGTTGCTCATGCTGCCTTGCCCGATGACCAGAAATTGATGCAATACCGCAAGGTGATGACGCTGGCAGCCAACAAAGAGCAGAAACTATCGGTGGTGGATCGCCTTGGAGACCTTCGGACTTTTTTGACCCTGGTTTATACCTCTAAATTCCTTGATGACAAAGAATTGAAATTTAGTGCAGCTTCTGCTGTGATGCAAATTGCTTTGCCCGGATCGGGTAAATCTACCGGCCTGACCGGTGAGATCGCGAAAAATGCCCTGACCAAATCGTTGCCTTTGATCAAAGGTGCCGAGAGTGATTACGACAAGGAGAAGGTCAAAAAATACCTGGCATCCATGCCGGCTGAGCAGGGATATGTTTCCATGTTCAATGGCAAGGACCTGAAAGGCTGGAAAGGACTGGTCGGGAATCCAATCACCCGTGCAAAGATGACACCGGAAGAATTGGCTGCCAAACAAGTTGAAGCCACAGCCAAAGCCACCAAGACCTGGAGCGTGAAGGACAATTCGATTGTTTTCAACGGGGCGGGAGATAATCTTTGCTCTGAAAAGCAGTACGGAGATTTCGAGATGATAGTCGATTGGCGTATCACGAAGAAGGGCGACAGTGGCATCTATCTGAGAGGTTCCCCGCAGGTTCAGATTTGGGATACTTCGCGGGTAGAGGTTGGAGCTCAGGTTGGCTCAGGCGGTCTTTACAACAACCAGAAATACAGGAGTACGCCGTTGAAAGTGGCAGACAATCCAATCGGTGACTGGAACCATTTCTACATTAAGATGATAGGGGAGAAGGTGACGGTTTATCTGAATGGTGTTCTGACAGCTGACAATGTGACCCTCGAAAATTATTGGGATCGTTCGATTCCGATTTTCCCCAAAGAAGCCATTGAACTACAGGCGCATGGAACCGATCTGGCCTTCCGGGACATCTATGTCAGGGAGATTCATGAAAATCGCTACACGTTACCTGTTGAAGAGCAAAAAGATGGTTTTACGGCATTGTTCAATGGCGTTAATTTTGAAAACTGGATGGGAGATACCATCAGTTACAAGGTGATCAATGGTGAAATAGCCTTTACACTCGACAATGGTCCCTCTCATGGTAATCTGTTCACCCAGAAGGAGTACCGTGATTTTGACTTTAGATTTGAATTCCTTCAGACGCCCGGGTGCAACAACGGATTGGGCATTCGGGCACCGCTCAAAGGAGACGCAGCCTATGAAGGGATGGAGTTGCAGATACTCGACGACAGTGCCCCAATTTATGCCGAGTTGCAGGCCTATCAATACCACGGTTCCGTTTATGGTGTAATTCCTGCAAAACGGGGATCCCTGAAACCAATTGGCGAGTGGAATTACGAAGAGGTGGTGGCAAAAGGCTCCCATATCAAGATCATCCTGAATGGGGCTGTCATTGTAGATGGCGACATTGCAGAGGCCAGCAGAAATGGCACAATCGACCACAAGGAGCATCCAGGTCTGCTCAAACCCACCGGTCACATTGGGTTTTTAGGGCACGAATCGGTAGTTAAATTCAGAAATATCAGGGTGAAAGAGTTGTAATTTATTTGCTAATTTTCTAATGAGGCCATACGTAACGAGCATGGGCAAGACCCACAATAGGCGATGTAAATTCACCTGCGAGTTCCATGGGTACTTACAGAAACTCGATTATTTAACAAATATAGGTTACGAGTGAAAATTTGAGAATGAAGAATTGGGGGAGACCATAGTCTGGTAAAAATGACAGTTGGGTATTTTACTCCAGTTCATTTGTAATCCGATGGCAATGCATCACCGGCGCATGACAGATCAACGGAAACACCTATTACGATAATTTAGCTTTTTGCAAATTATGCTTTATCTTTGTAACAGATAATAAAAGGAAACATGATCGCTACAAATGATAATATGACCAATTTGCAATTGGAAATTCTTAAGATGTTTAAGTACAATCTTAATGATTTTCAATTGGTTGAAGTACGAGAATGACTTACATCCTATTTTGCTGGCAAAGTAGATTCTGAGATGGAAAAGGTGTGCAATGAAAAGGAGTGTTCAATTTCGAAAATTGAACCATTGTCACACAAACATACAAGAACCTCCTGCAAAAAATGAGAGTTGTTCTTCATAGCAATGTACTTTTAGTCTAACTTCCCAAATTATCTAAATATCGTTCAATCTTTGATGAATTATTAAGAAACGGTCTCTGAGTTTCCGGATCTTAAAGTCATTGGTCTGGATGATTTTTTTGAATTGATTAAAAGTGAAAGATGAATATAGAACTTATTATAAAAGATCAGGTTGCTAAGGCAATCAATGCTCATTACGGTCAGATCATTCAACCTTCAAGCGTTCAGGTTCAACTTACCAGGAGTGAGTTTGAAGGCGACCAAACCGTAATGGTTTTCCCGTTTCTCAAGATGTCGAAAAAATCGCCTGAAGCAACAGGTGCCGAGATTGGCGACTTCATGGTAAGAAATTTGAAGGAAGTATCTGCATACAACGTTGTAAAAGGTTTTCTGAACCTGGTGATTGACAATCACTTTTGGATTGATAGATTGAATGAGGCCATGGCTGACGAAAAATTTGGATTCGTGCCTGCATCTGATTCGTCGGAAATGGTCATGATCGAATATTCCTCTCCCAATACCAACAAACCGCTCCACCTGGGGCACATCCGCAACAACCTGCTTGGTTTTTCGTTGGCCGAGGTGATGAAAGCCAATGGTTATAAGGTTGTTAAGACAAATATTGTCAACGACCGTGGGGTTCATATCTGCAAATCGATGGTAGCATGGCAGAAATTAGGAAAGGGGGAAACGCCGGCGACCCATGGTAAAAAGGGAGATCATTTGGTTGGTGAATACTATGTTAAATTCGATCAGCTGTACAAAGGTGAGATTGCCAGACTGGTTGAGCAGGGAAGGAGTGAGGAGCAGGCCAAAGAGGAGGCACCCTGCATGGCCGAGACGCGCGAAATGCTGCTCAAATGGGAGGCAAACGATCCGGAAGTTCGCGAATTGTGGAAGACCATGAACGGATGGGTCTATGCAGGTTTCGAAGAGACCTACAAGACGCTTGGCGTTAATTTCGATAAAATATACTATGAGTCTGATACTTACACCATTGGTCGTGATGAAGTGCTGCGTGGTGTGAAAGAGGGCATCTTCCAACAGGAGAGCGATACGTCGGTGTGGGCCAATCTCGAAAAAGAGGGGCTCGATAAGAAGATCCTGCTGCGGTCGGATGGAACTTCAGTTTACATCACCCAGGACATTGGTACGGCCCAGTTGCGCTACCGCGATTATCCCATTGATCACATGATCTACGTGGTTGGTAATGAGCAGATATACCATTTTCAGGTACTCTCCCTGTTGCTCGATAAACTGGGCTACAAATGGGGCAAGGATCTCTTTCACTTCTCATACGGGATGGTAGAACTGCCAAACGGTCGCATGAAATCGCGCGAAGGCACTGTCGTTGACGCAGATGATCTCGTTTCCGGGATGGTCGATGTGGCCAGGTCGGTATCTATGGAACTGGGAAAACTCGAAGGTTACAGTGATGCCGAAAAGGAACATATCTACCACATCGTTGCGCTCGGCGCCTTGAAATATTTCATCCTGAAAGTAGATCCGAAGAAAACCATGACCTTCAATCCGGAGGAATCCATCGATTTCAACGGAAATACCGGTCCCTTCATTCAATATACCTATGCCAGGATCCAAAGTATCCTGCGGAAGGCAAAAGAGACAGGAATTGACCTTCCCGGGAAGGCAGAAGTGACAAGTTTGAACGACAAAGAACGCAGTCTGCTAAAGATCATCTCACTTTTTCCGGAAGTAGTCAAGGATGCAGGAGCGTCGCACAGTCCGGCAGTAGTGGCCAACTATGTCTACGACCTTGTGAAGGAGTTCAACTCCTTTTACCACGATTTTTCCATTCTGAATGAGCCCGATCTTTCGGTCCGTGATTTCAGATTGGCGGTGGCACAAACTACCGGGAAAATCATCCGCAACGGTTTCTCTTTGCTCGGGATTGAAGTACCTGAGCGGATGTAAGGAAAAGCTGAAAGTAGGAGGGCGATAGGAGGGTGTGAGATGAGAAGACAAAGGGCCTGGAAGACTGGTGGACTTGACTCTCTGAGCCTTGACTCCCCTGAGCGTGGACTCCCCTGAGCGTGGACTCCCCTGAGCGTGTCGAAGGGTCGAAGGGTCGAAGGGTCGAAGGGTCGAAGTGGGGGACTGGGACGAAGGAAGATGCGAGGTCAGGAAGATGGGCACTGGGCTGATTGAAGAATGGGCAAATGCGGGGTTAATCCCTGAAAGGGTTGAAGATGAATAGCTTGGAGTGAAGCGGAGCGGAACCCCTCGAAAATAGAATTCCAACCACCACCTATTTGTTTGTTGCCAAAATAGATTAAATTTGCATTTAAATTTTTAAAATAGGCGGAAGTAGCTCAGTCGGTAGAGCATCAGCTTCCCAAGCTGAGGGTCGCGAGTTCGAATCTCGTTTTCCGCTCTGAAAATCAGTTAATTACAATTTTTGTGATTGACTGATTTTTCTGTTTTTAAGCGGTTTTTAGTGCAACATGTAAACCAGGATACACTTCTGTTATTTATTTGCTCAGATTACGTCGAATCAGACTTGAGGACAAGCGATTTGGCAAGTAGCAGATTGGATTCTGTTAAGGCAGCATGTTTGGTTTTGGCCGGTCTACTTGCAATAGTATCGGAAGTTGTTGCGTGAATATTGTTCTATTCTAAAGTTTCAAGAGTTTTGATAGCTATCAGTTTCAGATTCAGACTGTCTTTGTAATCGCCGCCAGCCTGAGCTCTTATTTCAAATTCGAGTTTTTCGGGCTGACAAGTTGCATGAAGAAAGGTAAGTTGTACCGGATCTACTTCCAGTGTGTATTTGCCTGGTAGCAGATTCATGGCATAGAATCCTCCATCAGAAAAGGTGCGAATTGTTTCTTCCCTTGAATGACCGCCTCTTTTCATGATCAACCTTAGACCACCCAAGCCTGTATCGGAACCATCCTTCTGCAGGACGACTGATCCCTCAATTGTTCCGGTAGGATAGAGCGGAATTTCAATGCGTTTGTAACGATTCGGATCTGCCACAAAAGCGAACTCAGACGAAATTGGAGCGAGTGTCGGATTGGGAAGCGCCGACTGTACTATTTCAGCGTTGTATCTCCAGTAGCTCTGCAACTGGGTTATTCGAAGGATACTGTCTTTGCCAAGTTCGAGCAAGGCCGATTCGCTAAGACGCAGGGCACGGGCGGGCACCTTTTCTTCACCTTGATCAAAATGGCCATTGTTATTGGTATCTACGAACATTAGTACAGATACAGCGGCACGACCCACTTGCTCACGGTTGGAAGCAGTAAGTTTTGCACTTTGAGCATCCAGACCCACCGAGCCATAGATGCTTTGTTGAAAAGCATAGTTTTCGCCTGAAACTGCATACTGCGTAGATGACCTTAACCCCATCAGATCAAAGGTGAATCCGGCTTGTAGAAGAGTAGATCCTGAACGCAAGTCATGATCCATACTGACATTGATACGGCCATTTTTCAGTACAGTACGCGAAAACTGAATGCCTGCAAGCCCCGCCTGACTGTTGTGTACATCGTACTGTGCCTGGGCCCGCAGGAACATCCCCTTTACAAGCAGAGGGACTCCCGGAGTATGTGAAAAAGTAAAGGTAATTGAACCGGTGGCGAGTCCTTTTCCATACCATACATTCCCGTTTCCTGATGCTATCTGGTCCATATAATTGGCCCTTATGTTAAATCGTCCCAGTCTGGTGTTGAAATCTGCGTTATAACTGGTAAGAGTAGTCTCAGACAATAGAAAATGTTCGCCTCCTAACCTGATACCAGATTGTAATCCTAATAACCTGAAAGGCATGTAGATAGCGGCATCAAACTCTCCGCGAGCATGGCGAGGATTGAAGAGGCTGTCACCCAAAAACTTGGTGTAGACGAGGCCAAGACTACGGCTTGAGGCATAACTAACACTCGCTGTGGAACGATAATAGACATTGGGTGCGATATCTAAATTGAAAAGATACTGATCGAATACTCTCGCTGATAGGCTTCCATAGTAAAATGGTTTTTTGTTGAAACTGGTATAGTCGGTCCCGGCTTTGGCCGTCAAGGTGTTGGTTAGCCCCCAGGCAACGTCACCATGGACGGCATGTCGTTCAAAGTTCAGTTCAGTGATTCCGTCATCGATGGCTCCAGCCTGTAGGTTGTAGGAGACCACTCCTTTGGGGAGAAAAGTAAAGGGGATCTGAATTTGACGTTCCTCAGTAAGTACCTGTCCTGTTGGCGTATAAATGCGCAATCTGATCCTCACTGTTCCATAGGTAAGTGAAAAATTGAAGCGGTAATAGCCCAATTCATCGGAGCGTGTAAAATTGGTGAGCTGATTATTGACATACAACTCTACTTCGGAATCGGGGACGGTGTATCCATCTGTTGAATAGGTATTGTACACTTTTCGTGGTTCGATGGGATCGTTACTGATAGCACCCCCAACTATGCGGTAAGATTGTAAACCCGTTGTATAAAGTTGACCGGCCTTGAAAGAGGTCAGAAAAGGATTCTCGCCGACAGCAAACCGCCAATTAAGGTTGGCAACTTTCATTTGAGAGCTTGTTTCACCCGCGGCCCCGTAAACAGTTCCCTGAAGGTCGCCCCCCAAAAATTCCATGCCACCGGAAACAGTATAGGAACCAGTAATGCCTCCTTTTTCTGCAATCATCATCAAATTGTAATCGACAAGCCCTCCAGCGGCCACCTTCCGGTTACGGGGATAGAGAAGAGGTGCATCTTTCCCGCTTGACTCCTTTCTTTCAAGTTGTCTGCGGAGATCTTCATGCTGTTTCTTCTCTTCTACGGGAAGTGTCTTATCTGACTCAAGTCTCACACTCAGGGCACCAAGATCGACGGTAAACCGAAGTCCAAACATTTTTTCGAAAAGGGAGGGAGAAAGATATAGATCAAGCTCTCCGATCCGGAAATCCTCAGTGGTAAGGGCAAAACGTTCCTTACCGATAGAAGCCTGAAGGGTAGTGGTATTGATTTGCCAATTGTTATCGTTATTTAGCCAGGTACCCTGCAAGGAGAAACCTAAGCTCCCTTTTTCATAGTGGACGTATAACAGATTGAACAGTTCCATTACAGGCAGGTAAACGGATCTGTTGCTGTAAACCGTATTGATGTAGTACTGTCCCACGGCGGGATGGCTGAAACTGAGCACAACTTCCTCATCCGTTCCTGCTGAAAATGCAGAAGGTTGCAAGAAAAACGCAAATAGCGATACAAGCATGGTGCGCTTCAACACCTTGTTCAGGAACCAGTTAATATTTTTGAGGTCCAATCCCATTTTCGTTTTAACCAGAAAACTTTGTTAAAATTGTGTTGAGTTCGTGCTTAAAAAATTGGCAAGAGGTTGAAAACCTTATTTTATTTAGATCGGAAGAGCACACGTCTGAACTCCAGTCACCTGAAGCTAT
>CAZGSQ010000042.1:0-12687 GCA_964528535.1 uncultured Tangfeifania sp.
TTTTGCCAATGGAAACTCTTCGCGGGTTACCACATTCTCTTCTGTTCCTCCAAAAATAATTTTTGCCATTTTTTGTGTTTTAATATTTGATTTAACGATGTTTCTTTTAATACCCGGGTTGTTGTTTTTTTTACTTTAGGTACTCCAAACTTACTTCTTCTCCTCCATCTTGGTAAACAAGGCATCCCTTTCTCTCAAAAATTCAGAGAGTCTTTCGATGGGTGACCGTGTGATGGCAATTCTTCCGGAACGGATAAATTGCAGGACACCAAACTGATTCAGTCCGTCGAAGAGGGCTTGTGTCTCCTCCTTGTGTCCGGTTTTCTCTATGACTGTGTACTCTTTGGTAATTTCCAGAATACGTGCGTTGTGGCTCCTGATCATCTTTTCAATCTGGTCGCTTTCCATCAACGCTTGGGTAGGTACCTTGTAGAGTGCAATTTCCTGGAAAATCATCTCCTCGTTGGTATGATAGAAAGCCTTCAGTACCTCAATCAATTTCTCAATTTGTTTCACGATGTTGATGACTTTTTCCTTCTCTTCATTCACGACAATGGTGAATTTAGAGATGCCAGATAGTGCAGATTCAGAGACTGTAAGGCTCTCAATATTGACTTTCCGCCGGGTGAAGATGATGGTGATTCTGTTCAGCAAACCAATGTGGTTTTCACTGTATGCGCTGATGATATATTCTTGCTTCATGGGTTTTGATTTGCAATTTGAGAATTATAATTCGTCTGAACCAAGCAGACATCTTGAAACTGTTGCTCCGGCCGGAACCATCGGGAAGATGTTGTCCTCCTGTTCGATTTTGACTTCAAGCAAATAAGGACCTTCTGCTTCGAGCATTGTCTTCATTGCGGGTTCCAGCTCTTTTCTGTCTGAAACGGTAGCCCCAGGAATGCCATAAGCAGCAGCCAATTTCACGAAATCAGGACTGGTAATCTCTGTGAAAGAATATCTTTTTTCGAAGAAGAGCTCCTGCCACTGGCGAACCATGCCCAAAAAATCGTTGTTTAAAATCACAATCTTGACAGGCAATTTTTCCTGTGAGATGGTGCCCAATTCCTGCACAGTCATCTGGATTCCTCCATCGCCGGCGAATAGGATTACCTCTTTTTCGGGGGCTCCGAATTTGGCGCCGATGGCCGCAGGAAGGCCAAAGCCCATGGTTCCCAATCCTCCCGAAGTCACCCACGACCTCGATTGATTGAATCGTGCATACCTCGCGGCAGCCATCTGGTTCTGACCAACATCCGTTACCACAATAGCTTGATTGTTGGTTAAATTTGTGGAAAGACGTACTACTTCGCCCATGGTGAGACCAGGTTTTGTTGGTTCTAAATCCTTGATGATAACCTTCTCTTCCTCTTTCTTCCGGGCTACAAGGAATTCATTTACCCATTCCGTATGCGTCTTGTCATCCACAAGCGTGGTCAGCAAACGCAGCGTATGCTTGGCATCACCAAGAATGGCCACTTCAGTCTTAATATTCTTGTCTATCTCAGCAGGATCAATTTCAATGTGGATGACCTTGGCCTGCTTTGCATATGTGTGTATATTTCCTGTTACCCTGTCGTCAAAACGCATGCCGATGGCGATGAGAACGTCGCACTCATTGGTTTTGATGTTCGGGGCATAATTCCCATGCATGCCGAGCATTCCCATGTTGAGGGCATGGTCGCTTTCCAGTGCAGAAATTCCGAGAAGGGTTGAGGCCGCAGGTATCCCGGTTTTTTCGATGAAGTGTTTCAGCTCTTTTTCAGCCCCGGAGAGCAGAATCCCCTGACCGTAAATCAGATATGGCTTTTGAGCGGAATTGATCAGATCGGCAGCTTTTTTCAGGTGCTTCTTATCCGTCGGAAATTCCGGAACATAGGAACGTATTTTGGTGCATTTTTCATAGGCAAATTGAAGCTTTCCAAACTGCGCATCCTTGGTAATGTCAAGCAAAACAGGGCCGGGCCGGCCAGTAGAGGCGATGTAGAATGCCTTGGCAATGGCTTCTGGAATTTCGTCAGCACTGGTTATCTGATAATTCCATTTTGTCACAGGCATCGAGATGCCTATTACATCAGATTCCTGAAAGGCATCGGTACCGAGCAATCCGGAGGTAACCTGTCCGGTTACGCACACCAGAGGCGTCGAATCGATCATGGCGTCGGCAATTCCGGTGATGAGGTTGGTTGCCCCTGGTCCGGAAGTCGCGAAACAAACACCCACTTTGCCTGAGACACGCGCATAACCCTGTGCGGCATGAACTGCTCCCTGTTCGTGGCGCACAAGCACGTGTTTTACCGCATGTCCAAAGTCGTACAGTGCGTCGTAAATTGGCATGATGGCCCCCCCGGGATAGCCAAAAATAGTATCTACCCCTTCGGCCACAAGCGATCGAACCATTGCTTCTGAACCCGACATTTCGATGGTCTCCTTCGGGCTGTTTTTTATTTTCTCACTCTTAGTTGTCATACCTGATCATTTGAATAATAAGAAATTCTTTAATTAATGCGTTGTCTCCCAGTCCCCCAGTCTTCATTCCAGCAACCGTATGGCGCCCATGTCGGCTGAGGATACGTTTTGTGCATAAGCCTTCAGCGCCTTGCTGATTACCCGTACTCTTGTTGCAGGTTTGTATGCCTCTTTCCCTCGTGCCTCTTCCAGAGATTTGCGGCGTGCAAGCTCACGATCGCTGACGATCCATTCGATTTTCCTACCGGGAATGTCAATGATGATTTTATCCCCGTCCTGTAAGAGTGCGATCTCTCCACCAGATGCGGCTTCGGGTGAGACGTGACCGATTGAAAGTCCGGAAGTTCCACCTGAAAAACGGCCATCCGTTAGCAATGCGCAACTCTTGTCAAGTTTCCTGGATTTCAGGTAAGAGGTTGGATAAAGCATCTCCTGCATGCCCGGGCCACCCTTCGGGCCTTCGTATCTGATGATGACCACGTCGCCGGCTTTTACTTTACCTTCGAGGATGCCTGTACAGGAATCTTCCTGAGATTCAAAAACGCGGGCCGTTCCTTCGAAATGATAGACCGAGGCATCAACTCCTGCTGTTTTAACGATGCAACCATTGCGTGCAATGTTCCCATACAAGACTGCCAGACCTCCCTCTTTGGAGAATGCATTTTCAACGGACCGGATGCAGCCTTTCTCGCGGTCTAGATCCAGCCCGGTATAATATTTTTCCTGAGAACCCATCACAAGGTTACGGCCCAGGTTGCCGGGCGCCGAGGCAAACCATTTTCGGGCATCGTCGTCATTGCCAACCCTGCGGATATCCCATTTCTCTATGGCGGCGGCCAGGGTTGGCTCATCCACCCGTGACACATCCAATTTTAACAGATTCTTTCTTTCGAGTTCACCCAAGATGCCCATGATACCACCGGCCCTGTTCACATCCTGAACATGGTAGGCGGAGCTGGGGGCAACTTTGCAGATACATGGGACCCTCCGTGACAATTCGTCCATCTCCTTCATGGTAAAATCGACTTCAGCTTCCCTCGCAATGGCAAGCAGATGCAGTACCGTATTGGTAGATCCACCCATGGCAATATCCAGGGTCATTGCATTCATAAAGGCATCGCGGGTTGCAATGGAACGAGGTAAAATCGATTCATCACCTTCATGGTAATAGGCATTCGTGATCTCAACAATGCGTTTGGCCGCTTTTTCGAAGAGTCTCTTTCTGTTGGCATGCGTGGCAACGATGGTTCCGTTTCCGGGTAGCGAAAGACCCAATGCTTCTGTCAGGCAGTTCATTGAATTTGCTGTAAACATACCAGAGCAAGATCCGCAAGTAGGGCAGGCATCCTGTTCAACCTCTGCCAGGAGTGACTCATCTACTGTATCATCGGCACCCATCACCATCGCATCTACCAGATCGTACTGTTTGCCACGTATCTCGCCGGCTTCCATCGGCCCTCCTGATACGAAGATGGAAGGGATGTTCAGTCGCATGGAAGCCATGAGCATCCCAGGCGTGATTTTATCGCAATTGGAGATGCAGATCATCGCGTCCGCCTGATGGGCATTTACCATGTATTCTACACTGTCGGCGATCAGGTCGCGGGAAGGTAGTGAATACAACATGCCATTGTGACCCATGGCGATGCCATCATCGATGGCGATTGTGTTGAATTCGGCCGCAAAACAGCCTTCCGCCTCAATCAATTTCTTTACCATCTGCCCTATCTCATGCAAATGAGCATGACCTGGAACAAACTGGGTAAACGAGTTGACAATGGCAATGATGGGTTTGCCGAAATGCTGCTCCTTCATGCCATTGGCACGCCACAAACTTCTGGCCCCTGCCATCTTGCGCCCCTGCGTCGATTGATTACTTCTTAAACCTTTTTGCATCATTTTTTTCTTAAAAAAAGAACCTTTCTCTTTTTGTTGAGAAAGGTTCATCTATTTTTTGTCATCACAAAGACTCAACCTCCTCAACCAGCACAGACGAGAATTAGAATAACCACGAGGAGGAGACTGTCAAAGGATGTTTTCATATACTTTTCTACTCAGTATCATTTTTTTTGTTTCAGAGCCTCACATAAAATTATATTTGTGCCACTCTTCCGCGACAAAAGTATCAATAAAAAATTCTCTGCAAAATAAAATTGTAAGTGTTTTAGGTTAATTAATTAATAAATCAAACAATTTATACTCTTTTTGTGATGGTTTGTGAATTATGGAATATTTTAACCAAAAATTCAATATTCATTTTTGAAGGAATGAAGTACCGGGCGAATCAGTCGTTGTAAAATGACAAAAGGATGGATTCCAGTAGTTTGGACGTTTCGGCAGAGGTTCCTGGGTAATTGTTGATCAGGATGGCAAAGAGGATCGTTCGATGTTTTTTGCTTTTGAGTGACCCGGCCAGACTTCTGACCCTTTCGAGCGAACCGGTTTTGGCCCTTACATTTTTTTCGAGTGGAGTTCCTTTGAAAGAATTCTTTAGGGTTCCGTCGATACCGGCTACCGGGAGAGCGTTGAAAAAAAGTTCGCTGTTTTTGCTATCGTATTCATATTTAATGGTTTCGACCAAAGTTTGGGCGGTGAGGGCATTGCTGCGGGAGAGTCCGCTACCATCGGCAGGGAAGAAGCCGGCATCGTTGATGCCTTTTTCTGCACAAAATTTACGATAAGCTTTGATCCCATTGGGAATGGAGGGTTCTCCCAAATATTTCCGGCCAGCTTCACGTAGAAGGTGCTCTGCAAAGAGGTTGAGGCTCTCCTTGTTGAGTGGAACAATCAAATCTTTCAAGGGTGGCGAGAGCTGGATGGCTATGGTCGTTCTCTTTTCTGATATTTGATTTTGTACTTTGGCAACTCCTCCAGAAACATGGATGCCACTCTTCCTGATCTTTTGAAGAAGCGTATTTCCTGCCTGGAGGGCAGGATCAGGCATGGCTGCTTTTACCACAAAATCGGTCTGGTCTGTCGGAATGGTCCCTTCAATGTATTGATGGGTTGAACCAGGAGCACCATAAACGATGGTTTGGTCTCCCGATTTGGCCGATGAATAGACCTGGCTTTCGAGTGTTAAATCTACAATTTCCGGATTCTTCGATTTTATTGTAGCCAAAAGGCCGGTTAATTTGGGGGAGGTAAAATGGATCTCATAAAGATTGTCGTTGTAGGTGAGTGCAGAAACGCCTGTGCCATAATAATTTCCAATGTCGGCCCAACCCCATCCTCCGGGTATAGTCGTCCGGTCAAAGGCAGATAGATCCAGCAACAGCTGACCATCAATACTTTTTATGCCGCACTTTTTTATTTGGACGATCCATTTTTCAAAACAGTCCTGGTATTCATCCTGGAAATAGGTCGAGTAGAAGGCCGGATCTCCGCCGCCTTTGAGTATCAAATTTCCCTTGAGCAGGCCTGTCTTTGGGTCAAGATTCCCCGAATAGGAAAGTGAGGTCGAAAAGGTGAATTCCGGTCCCAATAAATCCAGCGCCACGGCGGTGGTGAAGAGTTTCATGACGGAAGCTGTGGAAAGGCTCTTCTGAACAGAGGCGCAGATTTTAGCACCTGTGTTTGCATCGATGGCGTAAATGGAGTACGAAGCTGTCGACAAAGCGCCGGAAGTGAAAAATTGATCAACAGTGCTGCTTTGGGCAAAAATGGATGGCGATGAGCTGATGAACAATAGGATAAAAATGTAAAATCTCCGCATTTCGATGGTTGTTGAGGGTCTTTGCACAAAGATAAACATCCTTTGCGGAGTAGAAAATATCAGAACCAATACCCAAGCGATAGAAAAGGGAGAAGATTGTTGTCGTAACTTGACATGCTCATGTTCAACTGCAGCGGTCCTACGGCACTGTCGTAGGCCGCATTAAAACCAAATCCATAGATCGTTTTCTGGTTGGTAATGAATAGGTTATCGTTACTGTACATGCCCATGTCACCCGAAAGGGAGACATAAATTTTTTCCCACATTTTCAGTCGTGCTTCCAATCTGCCTACTCCCACACTGCCTGATCCGATGGCCATTCTTCTGAGTCCGTTGAAGGGAAGGGTATTTTCGAAATAGTCAGTTTGCTGTACTCCCCCCAGGTAGGTATGGTGAAAAAATGATTCGTCAGATCCGAATACGAGTCTGCTGTTGAGTGAATAGATGATAGTGATCCTGTCGGAGACGGATCTTGCACGCTTGAACAAGAAATCACCTATCAGAATCGGGCTCAGGGTATTGTTGTTCATCAATAGTTTGGCGCCTCCGCTGATATTGGTTCCCTTGGTTGGGAAATAGATTTTATCCAACCGGTTGTGCTCAATTTTGCTGAAGAGGTTAAAATAGGTCTTGTCGTGAATGGAATAGCCCGTTGTATCTCCAATGGCAGCCCCAAGACGGTAGCTGTCCATGGATGCTCCAAGTGTAAATCGGGTAGCATCTGTGATGAAGGAGTGTGTTGCAAGTTGAAGATTGAAAAGAGACATGTTGATTTCTGCCGTCTTTTTGTCTCCCTGGTACCGGTACAACCTGTCTTCTACATACATAATCCTTGAAAAAATGCCCGGTTTCCACCCCCTGTCGATCGAATAATGGGCAGCAAACATAGGGTATTGCGAAAGTTTGGCATCCATTGAGAGTCTCGAACCAAAGAAATTTTGATTTCGGAGGGTGATGTTGAGCAGCATGGAGGAACGGTAATCAGAATCGTAATGGATCCCGGCGTTGATCTTGTTGTTCTTGCGTTCCTTGACCTCTATTTTAAGTGTTTTGGTCTTGTTTCCAACGAGCTGATAATTCACAAATTCATAGTTTCCAGTTGAATAGAGCCTGGAAATACCATTTCGAAGGTGCTCGAGTGATACGTGCTGGTCGTGCTTGATCCCTACTTGACCGAGGTAAAAGGCAATCTTGGCACGATCTGTGCCAGTCACCTCTATCGTATTGATTACCATGATGCTATCGTTGCTTATCTCGTGATGAATCGTCCTTGGTTTCATGGTCAAGTGCAGTGAGTCACGCAAATGGATCAATTGAGGCAATGCTCTTCTCGCAGCCTCTTCACCCCGCTGGATCAGCTTCTCTGCAGCTTCAGTATTGAAAACAGCCGCAGAATAGGCATGCACATAGGGTCGAATGAAAACGTCAACTCCCTTTGCATTCTGGGTATTCCTTTTGACACCCATGAAATTGACCATCTGGGCCACCACATCCGGTATGCCCTTTAAATCTTCACTGGTCAAAAGGCTATCCATAATATCAACACCAATTATAAGATTGGCTCCCATTTCACGACAACGGTCGACGGGGTAGTTGTTGACAATTCCACCATCGACAAGCATTTTCCCATCAATCTCGGTAGATGCAAAGGCAGCAGGAACAGACATGCTTGCCCGAATGGCTTTGGGAAGGTAGCCTTTGTTCAGCACCACCTCTTCGCCATTGGTCAAATCAGTGGCTATGCAGAGAAAAGGAGTAGGTAACTTTGAAAAATCATAGACATCGTGGTATCCCAGGGTAAGGAAGGAAAGTAATTCCATGGCATTCTGACCATTGAGAACACCATTGGAGAGTGCCAGTTTTTTCTGTTCAAAGGGGAAACTAACTGCATACCGTGCCTCGTCAGATTTATCGAAAGGGGTGGCAAGTTCCGACTTGTACTCATTGCTCAGGAGGGTATTCCAGTCCTGACCCATGACAATTTTCTCAAGCGTTGCAGCATCATACCCACAAGCATACAATCCCCCGATGATACTGCCAATACTTGTGCCGGCAATGTAGTCGATGGGAATTCCGGCCTCCTCCAGAACCTTCAAAACGCCGACATGCGCAAACCCCTTGGCCCCACCCCCCGATAGCACAAGGCCTATTTTTGGGATCGGTTTAACCTCTTGTCCGGCAAGTACCAAGTTTAAAAGCAAGAGAACAAGGGTAAAAATGAGATTCTTCATCGGATTGTAACTTGTTTTTTTAACCGCAAAATGGAGCAATCACAACATCATTTTTAGTTGGTAACGATAGGTTGTGACATCTCGTACCTTTTACCAAGGAAATTACCAACCTAACAATCAAGATATTACCATGAAAGGCTTCCAAGAGATCTCCTTTCTGTTAAGATGCAATAATACGTTTTAAAGTTTCAGAAAAGCAGCAAAGAATACAATTACTTAACGATTTATTTCAACGAATGTTCGATAGAACCCAAATTTAGTTGATCAATAAGGGTAATTCAAAGGATGGCTGTCATGAGATTAGAATGACCCTTCAAGAGGCAACCTTGGTACGGGGAGCCTTCCTGGTAAGTCATTGTGAAAATTCAACAAGCGTAAATAAAATTAAAAATTTCTCCAATGAAAACAAAAGTACAAACTGTGATCTGCAAAATGAGCTCCCTAACAGGATTGATGTTCATCCTCATTTTTTGCAGCATCCAAGCCATTGCATCGGGAAAAGATAAATACGGAGCAGATTCGCTCAATTATGTGCAATTCAAGGGGACTGTTGTGGAACTGGATACAAGAAAACCCCTTGGATTTGCTACGCTGACACTGGAAGGTGCCAACCTGTCTACCGTTGCCAACAGCGACGGTGAATTCTTGTTTAAGGTTCCTGTCGTTAACAAGAGTGGAAATGTTGTTGTCTCTTACCTCGGACACAAGGACCGAATTGTGGGGCTGTCTGAATTGAAGCCCGACAGAAACCGTATTGAGCTTGAATTGTTGACTGTTACGCTGAGTACCATCAACGTTCATCCGCAAGATCCGGATCTGTTGATACGGTCTATTCTTGGCAAGCGGCTGGAGAATTACAACCAGGAACAGAACAAAATGAAAGTCTTCTACCGTGAAACTACCAAGAAAAACAAGACCTATGTCTCTCTCTCAGAGGCTGTCCTTGACGTTTTTAAACAACCCACCATGTCAGGAAGGTACGACCAGATAGAGCTTTTTAAAGGAAGAAAGAGCACAGATTACACAAAATTGGATACGGTGACCTTTAAACTTCAGGGTGGTCCCTATACCTCTCTCATGCTTGATATTATCAAGAATCCTGAGATGATTTTCACGGAGGACATGGTTGGTAATTACCAGTTTACCATTGAAAATATTTCAAAAATTGGTGATAGACTCATGTACATCATTGATTTTAAACAACATGATTTTGTTTCAGAGCCTCTCTATTTTGGCAAGCTTTATGTTGATACAGAAAGCTTGGCTGTCCTGAGTGCAACATTCAGTTTGAATATAACCGACAAGGATGCTGCCGCTGATCTGTTTATCCGCAAGAAGCCAATGGGTGCAAGAGTTTATCCTACTGAAGCAACCTACCAGGTTAATTACCGTGAAAAAGATGGGAAATGGATTTTTGGCTATTCAAGGGCGGAGATTGTCTTCAAGATCGAGTGGAAAAGAAGGCTTTTCAATACCCATTATGCCAGTACCATCGAAATGGCGGTAACAGATTGGGAGAAGAGTCAGGTAAAGAATGCCAAACCTGTTGAACGACTGAAGTCCAATGTCGTGATGATGGAAGCGGTATCCGGTTTTGCCGATCCCGATTTCTGGGGTGTCTACAATGTAATAGAGCCAGAGAAATCCATAGATCAAGCCATCCGGAAGATTCAGAAAAAACTCAGAAAAAACTAAGTGCAACCTGGATCCCAATAAATTTGCTGTTGAAGGCATGTCCAAAATATCCTCCTGAGATGTTTTGGTACATGCTTTTCGAACCACTGTTTTTTTCAATAAATTCCTGAAAATTAGATTTGTCAATACACTTTTAATTTGCACCGTGATGAGCCATGTTTCCGATTTTGTACAGGATGCTTCCATTCTAACTTCCGCTCTGTTTTACCTGTTGTTTAGACTGATCTCGTTTTTAGCTTCCTGGTAAGAGACGCAACGTGATTTTTACATTAACAAATGATGCTGTCATTTGGAGGAAGTTTAAATTTTGGACGGTTTAATTATCTTTGTGCGGTTTTTTAACAAACATTTCAAAACTAGCTATCCATCGGGTAGTTAATAAATTGTATCACATAAAAATCATACAAAATGTTAATCAGTAAAGTCGTCGGAAGAGAAATTCTTGATTCACGCGGAAATCCAACCGTAGAAGTAGAAGTAACCCTTGAGAGCGGTTTTGTGGGCCGTGCTGCAGTACCATCCGGAGCATCAACCGGAGAAAATGAGGCAATTGAGCTTCGCGACGGAGACAAGAAAAGATATCTTGGCAAAGGTGTTCTGAAAGCCGTTGAAAATGTCAATACTGTCATTGCTGAAGCCGTAATTGGTCTGTCAGCTCTGAATCAGGTAGCCCTTGACCATGCCCTGATTGCACTGGACGGAACCAGCACCAAATCCAATTTGGGCGCCAATGCAATCCTTGGCGTTTCCCTGGCAACTGCAAAAGCGGCCGCTGCCTATCTTGAGATGCCTCTTTATCGTTACATTGGGGGTGTCAATGCCAGAACATTGCCCGTTCCTATGATGAACATCATCAATGGTGGATCTCACTCAGATGCTCCCATTGCTTTCCAGGAATTCATGATTCGTCCGATTGGCGCATCCTCTTTCCGTGAAGCATTGCGAATGGGTGCGGAGGTATTCCACAGCCTCAAAAAAGTTTTACACGATCGCAATCTGAGCACTGCAGTTGGTGACGAAGGTGGTTTCGCGCCAAAACTGGAAGGGACTGAAGATGCACTGAACAGTATCATCCTCGCCATCAAAAATGCCGGGTATAAACCTGGACGCGCAGAAGAAGGCGGAGAAATTTCTATTGGCCTCGACTGTGCCGCATCAGAATTCTACAAAGATGGTATTTACAATTATGCCAAGTTTGAAGGTGTAAACGGTGCAAAACGTAACAATGTTGAACAGGTTGCATTCCTGGCTTCATTGGTTGAAAACTTCCCAATCGATTCCATCGAAGACGGTTGTTCTGAAAACGACTGGGATGGTTGGGTAATGTTGACTGAGAAACTGGGAGACAAATGCCAGTTGGTTGGAGACGACCTGTTTGTTACCAATGTTCAGTACTTGAAAAAGGGAATCGAACTTGGTGCAGCCAATTCTATCCTGATCAAGGTCAACCAGATCGGAACCCTGACAGAAACATTGGATGCCATCGAAATGGCTCATCGTGCAGGTTATACAAGTGTAACATCCCACCGTTCAGGCGAAACTGAGGACGCCACCATCGCGGATATCGCGGTAGCTACCAATGCCGGACAGATCAAGACAGGTTCGCTGAGCCGTTCAGACAGGATGGCCAAGTACAACCAATTGCTCCGCATCGAAGAGGAGTTGGGAGCGGCTGCAGTTTACGGCTACAAGAAAGTTGTGAAAGGATAAGAAACACCCTTGATTTTAATTTGAAAAGGCATCCGGAAGGGTGCCTTTTCTGTTTTTAACTGCTTGGAATATTGGGGAATTTGAGTGAAATGGTGTAAATTGTAGTAAAAAGGAAGGTGAGATTTTTAACATGGATGTTAATTTTTCTCGACCCCTTCGACCCCTTCGACAGGCTCAGGGACCGGTGGTCGAATGATAAGAGGGATACCCTTCGACCCCTTCGACAGGCTCAGGGACCGGTGGTCAAATGATAAGAGGGATACCCTTCGACCCCTTCGACAGGCTCAGGGACCGGTGGTCAAATGATAAGAGGGATACCCTTCGACAGGCTCAGGGAGTTTTTTTTAGAATTCTGTTTGATTACCATAAGTTCAACATCATAAAATGTTTTAAAATGACAGCTTACATGTACATTTTAGTTTGTTCCGACGGAAGTTACTATGTTGGAAGTACGACCGACCTAAGTGCCCGATTGTCTGAACACAAGAATGGATTGGGATCGAATTTTACTTGCAAGCACTTGCCAGTTAAGTTGATTTACCGGGAAGAATTTCAGCGAATTGAAGATGCTTTTCATCGGGAAAAACAAATTCAGGGCTGGAGCAGAAAAAAGAAGGAGGCATTGATGAATAGGCAAAAGGAGGAGTTGATCAAACTATCAAGAAATTATACGGAATTTGGCATTCCAATTAAGCCTAATTTGTGACTCCCTGAGCTTGTCGAAGGGCAGACCATCTTGCCTCATTAAAAATGGCAATGCGACCACCGGTCCCTGAGCTTGTCGAAGGGACCATCTTGTCGTGTAAAAAAATTTTGCCATTGCCAAACCATCCCTTGTCGAAGGGACCATCTTGTCGTGTAAAAAAA
>CAZGSQ010000042.1:12787-29178 GCA_964528535.1 uncultured Tangfeifania sp.
GCCATTGCCAAACCATCCCTTGTCGAAGGGACCATCTTGTCGTGTAAAAAAAAATAGCCATTGCCAAACCATCCCTTTCGAAGGGACCATTTTGTCGTGTAAAAAAAAATTAGCCATTGCCAAACCATCCCTTTCGAAGGGACAATCTTTTCTTGTAACACAAATGTGGCAGTTGCCGATCCATCCCTGTCGAAGGGTTATGATTGTCGCATATCATCATTGCAACAATCGCTCTCCATTGAGCTTGTCTAAAAAATATAAGGGATTCGTGAGTTGAGCAAATCAATCAAACTGACCATCACCAACGGAGCCTTTCGAAGCGTCAATTACCTGTTGTCCACCTTTTCCGGATACAAATCATGGTTCGTCAGCCTGTACTCTGCCATTTGCACGAACTTTGTACCAGGCTTGCCCTGGTTGCAATAGGGGTCAATGCTGATCCCTCCGCGCGGAGTGAATTTTCCCCAGACTTCGATGTAGCGGGGATCCATTAATCTGATGAGATCTTTCATGATGATGTTGACACAGTCTTCATGAAAATCACCGTGGTTCCTGAAACTGAAGAGATAAAGTTTCAAACTCTTGCTCTCCACCATCTTTTTGTCAGGAATATAGCTGATGTACAAAGTAGCAAAATCAGGTTGACCTGTGATCGGACAGAGTGTCGTGAACTCCGGACAATTGAACTTAACAAAGTAGTCATTTCCGGGATGCTGGTTGTCGAAAACCTCCAGCAAGTTGGGGTCGTAATCAAAGTGGTATACATTCCCGGCTTTGCCAAGGTGAGTCAAACCCTCCTTTTCTCTTGTGCTCATGCTTCCTAATTATAGAAAATTGTATGACGTTTGGATGAAAACCTATTGCTATTGGCCTTACATACTTCCACCAAAAGTAATTACAAAAAGGATAAGTGCAAATACTTCAGGCCGGGGATGGTGGTGTAAAATTCAGAAACCAGACTTTGGTGCTCTTTTTTTTCAACACGTTAAGGTTAAATCAAAAATTAGTCGATCTGGCTATCAATTCTTAAATTTTAACCTATTTTTAGAACGAATTTTCAAATTGCGTTAGCCTTCCATTTTAAGCAGCGTAATTCCTAATTCGTTGTTCGCAATTATTTTCCCTCCATACTAACAAACAAAATTTATAATGAATGCACTTTTAGGGGTTATTTTTCACTCGATCGGTGGCTTTGCTTCCGGAAGTTTTTACATGCCTTTCAGTAAGGTAAAGGGCTGGGCATGGGAAAGTTATTGGATCATAGGAGGCCTTTTTTCATGGTTAATCGTTCCGCCACTGGCGGCATTTTTGACCATTCCGGGCTTCGGTCACATAATCAGCGCTACCTCCACCAATATCCTGACTATTACTTATTTGATGGGGCTACTGTGGGGAATTGGCGGACTCACCTATGGATTTGGCGTCAGATACCTTGGCATGTCGCTTGGAAATTCAGTCGTTTTGGGCTTTTGTTCCGCTTTCGGCGCACTGATACCTCCAATTTACTATTCACTTCATCCCACTGCTGGAAAAATATCGTTTACTTACATGCTGACTCATCCCGGTGGACAGTTGGTGCTGCTTGGTGTCCTGGTGTGCCTTACAGGTATTGCCATTTCAGGTAATGCCGGTTGGAAGAAGGAGAAGGAGCTCACGCCAGAACAAACCCAAGCCAGCGTTCTTGAGTTCAGCCTTGTCAAAGGCTTGATCATTGCCGTCATATCAGGTATTCTAAGCTCCTTCTTTAATTTTGGTATCGAAGCTGGAAAATCAATGGCCATTGTTGCCAATGAAGCCTGGAAAGTAGCCAATCCAAATCAAGGGGAATTTCTCTTCCAAAACAACGTGATTTTTGTCGTTATCCTTTGGGGAGGGCTCACCACCAACCTGATATGGACCACCATACTGAATTTCAAAAATAAGACGTACAGCAATTTTACAGATGTTAAAAAACCTTTGCTGAACAACTACTTCTTCGCGGCATTGGCTGGCACCACCTGGTTCCTTCAGTTCTTCTTCTATGGAATGGGCGAAAGCAAACTGGGGAATGGAGCCAGTTCCTGGATTCTGCACATGTCAACCATTATTTTAACCGCCAACATGTGGGGCCTCTACAACAAGGAGTGGAAAGGAGTTTCAGCCAAGACCTTCCGCACGTTTGTGGTAGGGATTGCGGTAATTCTGTTGTCTGTAGTCATTGTTGCACTTGGAAATTCCATCTGACGCCCTGTTTTTTTTATAACTTTAGCTCACTTTAGTCACTATAGTTCACTTTAGTCACTTCAAGATAATAACACAAAATAAGCAAACAAAAAATGAGAGTAGATATGATCCAAAAATCCTATGCCACTGCGAAGGAGATTTACGCATCCATTGGTGTAGATACAGAAGAAGTATTGAGGAAGTTGGATGAAATTACCATCAGTTTGCACTGCTGGCAAACCGACGACGTGGGTGGTTTCGAGACTCCTGATGCTGCGCTCAGTGGGGGAGGCATTCAGGCAACTGGGAATTACCCCGGGAAAGCCAGAAATATTGATCATGTGCGTGCCGATCTTGAGAAGGTGCTCTCCCTCTTACCAGGAAAGCAGCGAATCAACCTTCATGCCATTTATGGTGATTTTGGCGGGGAGGTGGTCGATCGTGACCAGATAGAAATAAAACATTTCCAAAGCTGGATCGACTGGTGTAAAAAACTTGGCATTGGGATGGACTTCAATGCCTCCTGTTTTTCTCATCCGCGCGCAGCGGACGGATTTACCCTTTCCAGCAAGAATGAAGAGAACCGTAAATTCTGGGTGGAGCACCTTCGAAGGTGCCGTGCCATCTCAGCCGAAATTGGCAAACAACTGGGTACACCGTGTGTCCACAATACCTGGATTCCGGATGGATCTAAAGATACTCCGATTGATAGGAATGGACACCGGGTGCTTCTCAAGAAATCACTTGATGAAGCCATGTCTGTTCAATATCCAAAGAACCAGATGAAAGATGCCGTCGAGAGTAAACTTTTTGGCATAGGTGCCGAATCGATGACGGTTGGATCGCACGACTTTTATCTGGGATACGCCATCTCAAACAACAAACTTATCTGCCTCGACAACGGCCATTTTCATCCAACTGAACAGGTTGGTGACAAGATTTCGGCCTGTCTCCAGTTTCTGGATGAGGTGCTTTTGCATGTTACCAGACCCATCCGTTGGGATTCTGACCATGTGGTTACGCTCAACGAAGACCTTCAACTGATTGCACAGGAGATTGTTCGCAACAATTTTCAGGGTCGCGTCAACATTGGGCTCGATTTCTTCGATGCCTCTATCAACAGGATTGGCGCCTATGTGATTGGTACCCGCTCGACCCAAAAAGCTTTCCTCATTGCCCTGCTTGAACCAACAAAGCTTCTTCTTGAACTTGAAGAAAAGGGGATGAATTTCGAACGACTGGCTTATCTTGAAGAGCAGAAAACAATGCCCATCGGTGCTGTTTGGGCTTATTACCTCCTCCAATCCGGTGTTCCCGTAGGTCCGGACTATGTGGAAGAAATTCAAAAGTACGAAAGAGAAGTGCTTTCAAGAAGGTAGAAGAAAAGGAAAAGTAGAAAGGAAAAAATTCTGGACTGAGCTATTTGGCACTTTGAGTAATGGGAGATGAAATATGGATTAGAGCGTTCTTTAATTTTCACTTTTCCGGATATTTCATAAGGTGCTAAAATTTAAATACATATAATATTTTAATGAACAATAATTTACAAGACCTGATCAGGATCTCCCGTCTTTTCGGGTCGGATCCTTCCTTTGTCATAGCCGGTGGAGGAAATACTTCCTACAAAAATGTAGAAATGATATGGATCAAGGCAAGTGGCAGCTCACTGGCGACAATCGATGAATCTGGTTTTGTGTCACTCTCCCGCGAGAAACTTAAAATAGTTGCGCACAAAGAATACAGTTTAGATCCACTTTTGCGAGAAAATGAAGTGAAAGCCGATCTGCATGAGGCCATTGTCTCTCCAAAAACTCTTCGCCCGTCGGTCGAAACCTCTTTGCATGAATTGATTGGATATTCCTATGTTGTCCATACCCATCCTACCAAAGTGAATGGAGTGATGTGCTCCATGAAGGCGAAGGAAGCCTGTTCTGAGATGTTCGGTGAAAAGGCGCTGTTCATTCCTTACACTGATCCGGGCTATATCCTCTTCAAAGTGGTTGCAGAGGGGATCAGAAAATATGCAAGTAAGTTTGGAAGGGACCCCCAGGTCATTTTCCTGGAGAACCACGGTGTATTTGTTGGCGCAGACACCACCTCTGAGATCGAATCAATTTATGCAGAGATGATGGATGCAATTGCACTCAGATTGAGCCATCAACTTCCGGGTACTGTCAAATCCGAATTTCATTCGGTAGTAACTGATCGGTTGGCTGATTTGCATCCAGGTTTTGCCGGATTTGTTGCAAGCTCGATGCAAAGTGAGCTAATAGATTCTTATACTGCTAATTCGCTGGTTTTTGAGAAAGCGAATAAATCTTTTACCCCCGACGACATCGTCTATTGCAAAGCGCATTACCTTTATGTACCGTCTCAAACCAATGATGCAGCCTTGTTGGAGGATGTTTCTGCGAGGATTGCTGCCTACAAGGAAAAATTTGGCTATCTTCCCAAGGTTCTGGCGCTTCAAAAAAGCGGTGTAATCGCCATCGAAGAGAGCTTGAAATCTGCACTGAATGTGTTGGAGGTATATGAAAACATACTTAAAATCAGTTTCTATTCTGAAAATTTTGGCGGACCAAAATTCATGAATGAAGAACAGATCTCATTTATTGACAATTGGGAAGTCGAAAATTACAGAAGGAAGATTGCAAAGTCCTGAGTATATTTGTCTTCATAAAAAATAATTTTATGCTCCTAAAAAGAATTCTTCCCGCCCTGGTCATATTGACAGTCGGGGTTTACTTCATTGCCAGGTACAAAGGCCCTGAAACTGGAATTTGGACCACTATCACCAAAAATAACCTGGAAAAATATTGGCGAATAAAGGAGGTGGTCTTACAGGAGGATCAATTCAAACTGGATAAGAAAGAATCATCGATGACAACCAGGTTCAGAATTCGCAATTTTGAGCTTTCGATGAAAATGAAAACAACCCAGGGCGCCGTTGGACAGTTGAATTTTGCTACCGCGAAAAGCTACGACCCCAAAAACCAGCGTGGATATACGGTTTTGATCAACAACACGGATTACAGTACCGGATCTCCCCAAAAAACAGGCAGCCTGTCCAACATTCGCAACAATTTTATCAAAACGGCAGTAGACAACGAATGGTTCGACCTGACCATCTCGGTCATGGGGAACCACATTACAACTGCTGTCAATGGTAAAGTGGTTAGTGAATACGTCGAAATGCCAAATTCCAAAAGGTTGGAAAGCCTCACTGGCATCGTACTCTCCAGGAGCTTTATTACCATGAGAAAGACCAGTGAGCAAGGTGAAATCGCCATTTCCGACTTTAAAATTAAGCCAATTACCACGGAGGTTGCAAAGATATCTCCCACAGTCAAACCCGATTCTATTGCCAATGTAGTAGACAGTCTGAACCAGCGGGAGTTCCCATTGATAGATTTTCATGTTCACCTCAAGGGCGGACTGACCATGGATCAGGCCTGTCAACATGCCAGAGACAACGGCTTTTGTTATGGTGTAGCTGCCAATTGCGGACTTAAATTCCCCGTTACCAACGATTCGACGCTGAACAGTTACCTCCGTAGTATTCAAAAAGAACCAGTATTCAAGGCCATGCAGTGTGAGGGACGCGAATGGGTGACCCTCTTTTCGCCCGAAGCAGTAGCCGGATTTGACTACATATTTACAGATGCCATGACCTGGACGGATTACAAGGGACGGCGGCTGAGGCTATGGATGCCAGACGAGACTTTTGTCGACAACGACCAGCAATTTATGGACATGCTGGTAGGGAAAATTGAAGCCATTATGGGCGCTGAGCCAGTCGACATCTATGTCAATCCTACCTTTCTGCCGGCTCAACTGGCTTCACGGTACGATGAACTCTGGACCAACGAGCGGATGGAACGTGTGGTGACTGTCCTGGTAAGAAATCAGGTGGCACTGGAGATAAATGCCAGGTACAGGATTCCAAGCATTGCCTTTCTTAAGAAAGCCAAGGAAGCCGGCGTCAAGTTTACATTTGGCACCAACAATGTAAAAAATGATGACCTTAACAGGATGGAATATTGCCTGAAGGCGATCAAGGAGGTTGGCTTCACCGCTGAGGATATGTTCCAGCCAAAACCAAAGGCCGAAAGGAAGATCCTGAAAAGGGGTTTGCCAGCCAAGGTGACTGGATAGAAGAATGAAAGTCGGAAGAAATTACGAATTTTGGAATGACGAAGTACATGACCCGGAGCCGGTCGGAAAGGAGCCGGATTACTTCTGCAGACTTGGAAATAGTTCTCTGATGAAGCAGAATTTTAATTGAATTTAGACAACATATTGAACTAAAAATCATGTGCTTGAACCTATCAGAAATCAGAAATCAGAAATCGAAAATATAATTGTTGTTAACATTCTAAATATTGGCATATGTTTTCCAAAGAAATTTACAATCAAAGAAGGGCCATCCTTCGTCAGAAAATAGGCACAGGATTAATCCTGATCCCGGGAAACCAGGAATCGCCCATGAACTATCCTGAGAACACCTACCATTTCAGGCAGGACAGTACTTTCCTCTATTTCTTCGGACTTGACCTACCGGGAATGTTCGGGGTGATTGATGTCGATGGCAACCACGATTTCATCTATGCCAACGATGTGGAAATTGAGGACATCATTTGGATGGGGCCGCAAAAATCTGTGGCAGAACAAGCCTTTGCAGTTGGCGTGGATGTTACTGCCCCGCTTGAGAAGCTTGGACAATCGGTAGAACGTGCTATCAAAGGGGGAAGAAAGGTCCATTTTCTGCCGCCTTACAGGGCAGAAAACCAAATTTTACTTAGTAGCCTTTTGGGAATAAAGGTCTGTAAATTAAATCAGTATGCCTCCATGTTGCTGGTACATGCTTGTGTATCCATGCGCTCCACAAAGGATGTTGCTGAAATTGCAGAAATTGAGCGTGCCTGTGCCATCGGTTTCGAGATGCATGTAACAGCGATGCGAATGGCACAACCTGGCACCATGGAACAACATATTGCCGGGATTATCGAGGGAATTGCCCTTTCGAAAGGGGCTGGAACCTCTTTCCCAACCATCCTGACCCAGAACGGGGAGACCTTACACAACCACAACCACTCCTTTCCCCTGGAGGTTGGACGGCTAATGATCGTCGATGCCGGAGCCGCGTCGAACGGCCATTATGCTTCTGATTTTACCCGCACCATCCCGGTAGGCGGGCGCTTCAGCCAGAAGCAAAAAGAGATTTACGACATCGTGCTCGCAGCAAACAACAGGGGATTCTCGCTTACCAAACCTGGTGTGACTTACCAATCTGTCCACCTGGAAGTGGCCAGGGTAATTGCCTCCGGACTAAAGGAGCTTGGTCTGATGAAGGGTGATGTCGACGAAGCAGTTGCCAGTGGGGCGCACGCCCTCTTCTTCCCGCATGGACTTGGCCACATGATGGGCCTCGATGTGCACGACATGGAAGATTATGGCCAGATTCATGTTGGCTATGACAGCGAAATCAGACCCATCGAACAATTTGGAACTGCCTATCTAAGGTTGGGCCGTCGTCTAGAGCCGGGTTTCGTCATTACAAACGAACCGGGAATCTACTTTATCCCGGCACTGATTGAAAAATGGGAAAAAGAGGGTATCAACAAGGGGTTCATAGACTTTGACAAGGCAAAATCTTATCTTGGTTTTGGAGGTATTCGTCTGGAAGATGATATCCTGGTAACCGATAAAGGTGCCAGGTTACTTGGCAACCGAATACCCATCGAGATAGCTGAAGTTGAGGCAATTGTATCAGGAAATTAGACTTTCTCCCCAACCTGATCCTTCAAGTGATTGGTGAGATGAAGTGACACCCAGCGTGTGAAGAAATTGGCAGGCGACATACGATTGACGGGGTGACTCTGAGTCACCCCGTCAATCGTATGTTTCGCCCTACTTATCTATTTGTTTATGAATCAATTCCGCAAAATTTAGAATTGTTTCTTTTGTCGTATTTCGCGTCATGTAAGTCTGTATCCAATTCCGATGGATCAGGTATCCACTGTTGTAGTTGATCAGGCAGTTTTTTTGTTCAAGCAACCTTCCAAATTCAACACTGTTGGTTGTCTCCGGCAATTCAATCGTCACCACAGATGGAGAAGAAATTTCTGCCCCATTGATAATTCTAAGTTTTGATGGCAGCAATGCTTCCCTCATGATCTCGGACTTTGTGACCATTTCAGAAAATATCCTTTTCTGATTATTATTCATCGTTTCGACTGCATTTATCAAAGCATGCACCAAGTTGGATGAGATGGTGAAGGGAATACCCATTTCTCTTCTGTAAAAACCGAGGTCAAGGTATTTGGGCAGATGGGAAGAGAGCTCTATTTCATGGTTGTAAAATACCATTGAAAGACCAGGAAATGAGCAAATCGCTTTTCCACTTGAGCAGGAGGCCAGGTAAACGTTCTCCAGGTTGACAGGTACCGTTCCTAACGAACTGATGCAATCAACGCATAATTTGATATTCTGCCGATGGCAAATTTCACAAAGGGAATCAAGATTGTTCAAAACACCGGTGGAGGTCTCGCAGTGGACTGCCCACATCCATCTGATCTCCTTGTTCTGTTCAATAAAAATTTCGATCTCCCTGTAATCGAAAGGATCACCCCATGGAACACTGAGCGAGAAGAAACTCAAATCAAATCGGGTAGCTTGGGCAGAAAGGCGCTCGCCAAATTCTCCGTTTGAGAGCACAAGGCCCATCTCAGCATGCTGAGACAATTGGGCAGCTATGGCTTCATTGGCCAACGTTCCCGAGCCGGCAAGCACCTCAACATGTCTGCAATTTTGCATGTTAGAAAGTTTAGCCCTCAACTCTTGGAATTCTGATTTGAACTGATCTCCCCTATGAGAAACAGGCAACCTGGCAAATTCTTGTCTTACCGTTTCATCAATTTCAACGGGCCCTGGTAACAAATGAATGGTATCTTCCGGGTATTTCATCATAAGACAAGGATTAGATTTTAAAGGTAGCTATCATCTGGCTGGCTTCCAAATACATGGGATAATACATGGCTTCAGGTGTTCCTACAGGATAGGCAAAAGTAGTAAATCCTAGATGTCTGTACAATTTCAACTGTCTTGCAGTGCCTGAAATTACTGCCAATTGAAATCCTCTGTCCATACAATAGTGGTACAACTGCTGAATTAATCCATAAAAAACCCTGCTGTTTCTGAAATCTTTTTTCACTGATAGTAACCTGATTTCACAAATTGGTTTTTTGGAGGGAAGATAATCATCCAGATTGTATATTTTCTTGTCCAGTGAGAAGGGTCTCTGGTCGTTTAAACTGATCATTCCGACCAATTCATTATCGCCTGTCAAGCAAATAAAATAGATGTTCTGGTGGTGAAATTGATCGACCAGTGATTGGTCTTGATTTGGCTGGTGTTGCGGTATCTCATCCACAAAGGTGGCATAATTAAGTTGGTTAATTTGCTCATATTCTTCCGGTTCAGAAGCAATTTTAAAAACCATGCTGCGGGTGTTTTCCATTTGTAGCATCTATTGTTTTTCACTTTGTGGACTCGAAAAAAAATCAGAAATATTTTTCCTGTGTGCAACGAATATCATCATATTCTGCATGAAGCCAATGACAACACAAGGTAAGGAATAATCCAAATAGATAAGAAAAAATGGGATCAAAGCCAGAGAGAAAATTCCTGCGATGGAGAATTTTCTGAAAACTGGGTAAAAGACCACAAAGAGTGCCATCACGGGAAATGCTGCATGAAAGTTCAGCGCAAACATGGTTCCAGTGTAGGTGGATACCCCTTTGCCACCTTTGAATCTCAATTGGACAGGCCAAATATGTCCAGCCACAACCAGGAAAGAAGAAAGAAATACATACTCTTGAGGGAATCCCAACCTGGTTGCCGAATAGGCAACCAGGAATCCCTTCAGAAAATCGAATACAAATGTCACCACAAATCCTCTCCAACCCAATACGCGGGAAACATTCGTAGCGCCAACACTTTGGCTGCCAATTGTATTTAATTTTTTTCCGGAAAGGAATTTGGTAAGGTAGTATCCGAAACAGATACAACCTACCAGGTATGAAAACAGAGAATACACAACAAATTTAACCTCCATAAAATGAGTTTTTTTTATGCAACTCTCAATCTGACGGGGTGACTCTGAGTCACCCCGTCAGATAACGGCAGATGAGAGCTGCAACACCTTAAATCACTGGATTTTTCTCCCGAAAGGCATTTGGTTTTTCAAATCTATAAAAAAATAGATTGGCTTCATGGGGGTGATGCAGTTTTTGAACATTTTTACTTTGCGAAGACTAGTTGTCGGATGGCCCGGCGAATGGTCGCAATTGTTGAATGAGTTGTAATTTTTCCGGCACATTGGAATCTAACCAATCAAATTGTATCTCATTGGGGATATTCATCCTTCTGTTTTCAGCACAAAATAAATATCTTTGGAATCTTAAAAAATCACAAGCAACGCTATGAAAAACAAATTAGTAGTCATTTCAATTTCAGCATGTATGATCATCGCTACCATTATGTCGTGTTCAGGGCCCCAAAAACCTGTTTCAGCTCCTGCAATCGACCCCGCCAACATGGACAAATCTGTTGTACCCGGGAATGATTTTGATACATATGCCAACGGTGGTTGGAAAAAATTAAATCCCTTACCAGCCGATCGCAGCCGTTTTGGATCTTTTGACAAATTGGCTGAAGTGGCTGAAAAACAGGTAAATGATCTGGTTAAAACAACAGCTGCAGCCAATAATCCGCAAGGATCAGTTGGCTATCAAATTGCCACGCTCTTTAATTCGGGGATGGATACTGCCAAAATTGAGAAACAAGGTCTCGAATTCCTTGCTCCTTATCTGAAGAAGATTGACGAAATTAGTTCTCCTGAAGACGTTCAGCAGGCAATCATTCGCTTTCACCAATATGGTATTTCAACACTCTTTGGATTTTACGGTTCTGCTGATGCACGTAACAGCAACATGGTCATTGCACAATTGACACAAGCAGGCATGGGGATGCCAGATCGGGATTATTACCTCAATGATGATGCACGTTCAGTCGATCTTCGCATCAAATACATCACCTACATGACCACCATGTTTAAATTGATTGGCAATGATGCAGGCACTTCTGCCACCAATGCCATGAAGGTAATGGCAATCGAAACCCGTTTGGCCCAGGCCGCGATGACCCGTCTGGAGCGTCGTGACCCAAACAAAACCTACAACAAGGTGACCACAGCTGAGCTGGTAAAACTTTCACCAGTCTTCAATTGGAACCGCTATTTTGCAGATTTGGGTGTTGGAGATCCTGGATCGGTGAACCTTAACCAACCCGCTTTCATCAAGGAGATTAGCAACATGCTGACTGAAATCAGTGTTGAAGATTGGAAATTGTACTTCAAATGGAACATGATCAACGAAACCGCCTCCTTCCTCTCCTCCGATTTTGTGCAGGCCAGCTTCGACTTCTACAGCAAAGCAATGACTGGCACCGAAGTGATGCGCCCACGTTGGAAAAGAGTTCTTGAGGTGACAAGCGGAACACTGAGTGAGGCCCTTGGGCAACTCTATGTAAAGACCTATTTCCCACAGGAAGCCAAGGACAGAATGGTGAAACTTGTTGAAAATCTGCGCGTTTCATTGGGTGAACGAATTCAGGGCCTCGAATGGATGAGCCCTGAAACCAAACAGAAAGGGTTGGACAAACTTCATGCCATCACCGTTAAGATTGGTTATCCCGACAAATGGAGGGATTATTCTGCACTTGAAATAAAAGATGATGCTTATGTGCTCAATGTCCTCCGTGCCAATAAATTTGAAACAGACTTCAACCTGGCAAAAATCAATAAACCTGTTGATAAACTGGAATGGGGAATGTCTCCTCAAACTGTCAATGCCTATTACAATCCGATGATCAACGAGATAGTCTTCCCTGCGGCCATCCTTCAGCCACCATTTTTCTTCAAAGATGGGGACGATGCAGTCAATTATGGCGCCATCGGTGTGGTGATCGGTCACGAGATGTCGCACGGCTTTGACGACCAGGGACGCAAATTTGACAAAACAGGAAACCTGACCGATTGGTGGACTCCTGAGGATTCCAAACGCTTTGACGAGAGGACCAAGGTCCTGGTGGATCAGTTCAACAGTTTTGTCGTGCTCGACTCAATACACGCTGACGGCAAACTTTGTCTTGGCGAAAATATCGCTGATCTCGGTGGACTGAATATTTCACATCAGGCATTCCTGAAAGTCAATACACAAAAAGATCCAATCGATGGCTTCACACCAGAGCAAAGGTTCTTCCTGGCTTATGCCCATGTTTGGGGACAAAATATCAGAGACAAGGAGATTTTGCGTCGTACCAAAGAAGATGTGCACTCCCTCGGCCGCTTGAGGGTGCTTGGACCACTCCGTAATCTTCCTGAATTCTATGCTGCCTTCGATGTCAAACCTGACCAGAAGATGTATCTGGAGCCGGAAAAGAGGGTGAAGATCTGGTAAACATTGAATGACGAATGACGAATGACGAATAGGGTTCCGGTAATCTTATTTCGTCATTCGTCATTTTGCATCCGTCATTTTCATGGAATAAATCTGCTCCCTCATCTCTTCCAGATTTCCAATTAAGAGGTAGTAACGGTACTCGTAGACAGAATTTTTGTGAAGAATCTCCTTCTTCACGGGAGCGATGTAAGAGGTTGAACCATCCCTTGACTCTTTGCCTGAAACTCCGGCAAGCCCCGCAAGAAATCTGATACACAGTGGATTGTAAACAGCTATTCCCCATCTGTTTCCATCGGTAAAGGCCATCCAGTTTTCGGTGACATCGTCGTACCGCCCCCAAAATCCACTTGAAAGATTCACAACCGGAAGCTCCTGCAAAGAGGCCTTGGCAAAGGGGGTATTTCCCTGGTAAGTGTACAATTTTTTCAGCGCAGAGATGGGGTAGACAGCCGGTAACTCCTGATCACACACAAGGCCATCACCATAAATCGAATCAGTACGATGACAGGTCAATCGGTTTCGGACCTCCACCACATTACCGAGGAGAGTTGTCCATTGCTCCATCTCAGCTTCTGCTGGTTTGTTGTTCATGTCCCATTGCATGGGTATGCATTTGACATAGAGTTCATTGCCATTTTTGCTTGAGGTAAGGATTCTTGCCCTGTTCCGAAATGCATCTCCAACTTGTATCGGATTCCAACTCCAGGGCGACCACCTTGGAGCTTGACCTTCCGCCTTGCGGTCGAGCGACTTCCCTGCATAGTAGGATTGCTGAATGTACCTACCCTCATCGGCAATGTTGACCAGACTGCGGTCACTTCCCGAAAGAGAGAGCCAGGAGATTGCTCCGCCTCGTGTCAAATCCAATTTCAAGGTAAGAATTCCGTTGTCTGTCACCAGCTCAGAAGCGAGCAAGCTCTCTTGAGCAAATACCGGTTGATTGGCACAGAATAACAGAACAACCAAGACTACGAAAAGCAGAAAAATTTTATTCATGCCTCCAAAAATGGATTAAAGAATAGATTATCAGACAACTCACAACTCACAACTTATAACTCAACCGCTAAATTCCCAACGCCTCATAAATTACCTCTATCGGGTGAACAGCCTTTTTACCCGTGCCATCCCAAATGTGGTGGCGGCAACTGGTTCCGGGTGCTGCAATCACAACTTCTTCACCTGCTTTCAGCAATTCTGGAAACAGCACCAGGTTGCCAATTTTCATAGACAGATCGTAATGTTCTTTCTCATAACCAAAAGAACCAGCCATGCCGCAACATCCCGACTTAACCTCCTGAACATGGTAGTTGACAGGCAGGGAGAGCATCTTCCTGGTAGGAAGTGTAGAAGCAATGACCTTTTGCTGACAATGACCATGAAGTTTGATGTTTAGCTCATTTTTTGTGAAACTTTCGGTCGAAATATTGCCTTTTTCTTTTTCCCTTACCAGGAATTCGTCTATCATCAGGCAGTTTCCGGCGATCCTCCGGGCTGCAATCTTTTCGTCTCCGCGAAGCAGATCAGGATATTCGTCCCTGAAAGTGAGGATGGCAGATGGTTCAATGCCGACAAGCGGATGTTCCTCATCGACAAGTGATTGGAAAATGGAAACATTTTTTGCGGCAATTTTAGTTGCTTTTCGAAGGTATCCTTTCGAAAGGAAGGTCCTGCCACTGACCTCATGCTGTACAACCAACACCTTGTATCCCAAATGATTCAGTACCCTGATGGCCTTTGTCCCGATAATGGTATCATTGAAATCGGTAAACTCATCAATGAAAAGATAGAGTGTTCCAGAGGGCTTTTTCACAGCATCGTTGAGCTGCTTCAACTCTTTTTTGCACCAACGGCGCAAGGTTGTTCGACCCAGGAGCGGAATGCTCCTCTTTTGCGCAAATCCAGTTGCCGATTTGAGCAAAGTGGCCGTGAACGAATTGTGTACAACGAAATTGAAGAGGGCAGGGAAGAGGGCACCCAATTTGTACAGGGCAGCTATGTTTGCCACCATTTTGGACCTCAGCGGTGAACCTTCCCTGTCGTATTTGTGTTGTAGGAATTCTGCCTTGATCTTTGTCATGTCTACACCCGAAGGGCACTCCGATTTACAACCTTTGCACGAAAGACAGAGATCCAGGATGTCATAAAGCTCCTTGCTTTCAAAAAATTTCTGTTCTTTTTTCGAGTGCAGGTAGTCGTTAAGTAAGTTGGCACGTCCGCGGGTAGTGTTCCGTTCATCGCGCGTAGCCATGTAACTTGGACACATTGTGCCACCGATTAACTCCGATTTACGACAATCTCCTGATCCATTGCATTTTTCGATATGGCGTACGAACCCTAGCGAGTCCGACCAGTCGAAAAAGGTATCAATTTCACGCACTCGCACACCAGGTTGAATGCGGAGCGAGCTGTCCATCGGTGGGGTGTTGACAATCTTGCCCGGATTGAAGAGATTATCGGGATCCCAACATCTTTTTACTTGTTTGATCAGTTCAAAATTGTGGATGCCGAGGATAACAGGGATAAACTCTCCGCGAAGTCTGCCGTCACCATGCTCACCACTGAGAGATCCCCGGTACTTCTTGACAAGATGAGCGATCTCGGTGGCAACTGTGCGGAACATCTTTACGCCTTCCGGATCCTTGAGGTTGATCACAGGCCTGAGGTGCAACTCCCCGGTAGCAATGTGGGCATGGTAAACGCAGCTTAAACCATATCCAGCCATGATCTTTTTAAACTCGGCGATGTATTGGGAGAGCAATCGCGGATCAACCGCGGTATCTTCAACCAGCGATACAGGTTTTGCGTCACCTGGAATATTTGAAAGCAGTCCGAGTCCGGCTTTTCGAAGTGCCCAAACCTTTTTGGTATCCTCCCCGGTCACCAGTGGAAAGTGATAACCAAAACCGGCTGTTCTCAGTTCCTTCTCGAGGGCCTTGTGAAGCGAGAGAATCTCCTGTACGGTTTCTCTGGCCCATTCCAACACCAGAACAGCAGCCGGTTCTCCCTCTACGAAGAACCTGTTCTTCCGTTGTTCAATGCTATCAAGTGTGCATCTTAAGATGACATCATCAATGAGCTCGATGGCGCCCGGATTGTATTTTAAAGCCAGCAGATTCCCTTCCATGGCCTCTTCCAGTGTGTGAAAATGGATGCAGACAAGACCTACTTCACGTGGAGGCAGTGGGACAAGGTTCAACTTTATTTCAGTCATGAAAAGAAGGGTCCCTTCCGAGCCGGCAATCAGTTTGGAAAAATTGAAATCAGCAGCCTGGCCGGTGAAGGCGCTGGAATGAAGAAGCTCATCCAATGCGTAACCGGTATTTCTCCTTCGCAGTGTTTTTTCAGGATACTCATTTTCAATCTGTTCCTTGTTGAAGGGGTCAGCGAACAGTTGGTCTATCTGACGGTACAATCTGTTCTCAAGTGCAGTTCCCACTGTCTTGTCCTTAAATTCCTGGTAGGTAAGCGGTTTCAAATGAACCTCAGAACCATCAGAAAGATAACCTTTTACCTCCAGCAGATGGTCCCGTGTACTTCCATAAATAAGTGAATGAGCTCCACAGGCGTTGTTCCCAACCATCCCGCCGATCATGCAACGGTTCGAAGTGGAGGTCTCCGGACCGAAGAACAATCCAAACTGTTGGAGGTGAAGATTGAGTTCATCCA
>CAZGSQ010000043.1:0-28237 GCA_964528535.1 uncultured Tangfeifania sp.
AGATAGCTTCAGGTGACTGGAGTTCAGACGTGTGCTCTTCCGATCTTCCTGCCAGCCTCACGCATCATCACTTCCGTCCATTTGTAATCTTCTACATTTGCTCCGCTGGCAATTTTATACATGCCAGGAGCCCGCATAAAAGAGGAATAATTGCGGTAAATGTCTGCATAATATTCGGGGCGCATGTTGCCGCCACAGCCCCAAGTTTCGTTTCCTACTGCCCAATATTTCACATTCCAGGGCTTTTCACGTCCATTTTGCTTGCGCAGTTTGGTCATTGGACTTTCGTTGGAAGAGGTGACATACTCAACCCAATCGGCAGCTTCCCGCACGGTCCCGCTCCCAACATTGAGGTTGATGTAAGCATCGGCACCTATTAATTCACAAAAATCAAGAAATTCGTTCGTTCCAAAACTGTTGTCTTCGGTCACTCCTCCCCAATGGACATTCACGATAGAAGGACGTTCCGATTTTGGTCCGACACCATCCCGCCAGTGGTAAGTATCAGCGAAACAACCACCGGGCCAGCGAATCAGGGGTACACTTAAGTCTTTAAGCGCTCCGACTACGTCAGAACGGAAACCCCTAACATTAGGAACATCAGAATTTTCACCAACGTAGATTCCACCATAGATACAATGCCCAAGATGTTCGGCAAAATGCCCATAAATGGCTTTGTCAATTTTGGCACCCGGTTGGTCGGCATGAACAACAATTTTCGTCTGAGAAATCCCCGCTAAGGAAAGATTCATCAGAATAAAGAACAATAAGGATGAGATGTACTGATTTTTTTTCATGATTTTCGGTTTAATATCGACAAAGTAAAAATAGTACTCTTTAAACAATATTAATAGTAGATTATACTTTTATAAATGTGTTATAGAACATGTCTTTTGAGTCCATTTGATTGAAATTTTCTGAACAGCAAGTTAACATGATCGGCAGCGTACTTCAAGGCAAGAATCCGAATTCAACTGCTAAATATGCTGTACAACATAGTTAATAGTTGGCCATGACAACAAATAGCTTCTATATTTGCAGAACGGATCAGAACGGATGATTTCACTTTAAACAATGCAGAAATTCAGTTTTAAACCGAATCTTAATTCAGGAGTATCGAAAGTTCAACAACTTGTCGATGCCTTGATCCGCTCCATTAATTTTAAAATGCTGCGTGAAGGCGATCCCCTGCCCTCGGTCAACGATCTGATGAAGGAATCTGGTCTATCCCGTGATACGGTTTTCAAAAGTTATGCCGAACTTAAAAGAAGAGGGATTGTCGAGGCAATCCCCAACAAGGGCTATTTTGTGACCCGCTCGCAGAAGCAGGTATTTCTTTTTCTGGATACCTTTAAAGCTTATAAAGAGGTACTGTACAATTCATTCAAGCAAAATCTACCCAAAAACACGATGGTCGACATCAACTTCCATCATTACAATTTCGAATTGTTTAAATCGATCATTCACAGTAGCAATGGAAAGTTCAGCTCCTACATTGTCATGAATTTTAACCATCCAGAGATACCTGAAATTGTAGGAGAAATTGATCCCGATAAGCTATTACTGATTGATTGGCAGATACACGCACAACCAGGTCAGGCAAAAGTCTACCAAAATTTTGGCCCTTCAGTTTACAATTGTCTGACTTCTGGATGGCACCTCTTACGGAAATACAATGAGGTAGTTTGTGTCTATCCGGAGTACACTTTTCACCCCTTCGAATCGGTCGAAAACGTAAATCGATTCTGCCTTGACAACGATCTCAATTTTAGTATATTATATGATATCAACGAGTTAGACATCCAGGTAGGAAAAGTCTATCTGGTTTTCGAAGATATTGATCTGGCGGCAGTTCTGGAACATGCCAACAGGAAAAAATTCAAATTGAGGGAGGATTTTGGGATCCTCTCGTACAACGACACACCCATGAAACAGTTTGTAGCAGATGGAATTACAGTTATCTCTACCGATTTCAAATTGATGGGAAAGAAGGCAGCAGAATTTGCAGCCACAAATGAAAAACTCGATTTTTTGGTGCCAACAGAACTGATTATTCGAGAATCATTGTAGAAATTCATACTATATCAGAACAGTTAAAACAGACAACTATGCATCTTTTAGGAATTGACATCGGCAGTTCATCGGTTAAGGCCTCTCTTGTCGATGGAACCTCAGGAAAATGTACTGCATCTGCTTATTACCCGAAACAGGAGATGAAGATTTCAGCTTTCCGTTCGGGATGGGCCGAGCAGGATCCGGCAATGTGGTGGGAAAATCTTAAACTGGCCATTCAGGATGTACTGACTACCTCAAAAATTGAACCCAAGACAATTGATTCGATTGGCATCTCTTACCAGATGCATGGATTGGTAGTAGTAGACAAGGACCAGAAAGTTCTTCGGCCTTCCATCATCTGGTGTGATTCGAGGGCTTCGGTTTATGGTAACAAAGCCTTCGCTGATTTGGGTGAAGAGGTTTGTCTTTCAAATTTCCTGAACTCTCCGGGCAATTTCACAGCTTCGAAACTGAAATGGGTAAAAGAAAACGAACCCGCACTTTACAATCAAATCTATAAAATCATGCTCCCCGGTGATTATGTAGCCATGAAATTGTCGGGAGAGATCAAAACAACAGCGGGCGGCTTGTCGGAAGGCATACTTTGGAATTTCAAGGAAAATTCTGTAGCGAAGCTTCTGCTGGACTATTATGGATTCGATCACTCGTTTGTACCGGAGATTGTCCCTGCTTTTTCGGTTCAGTCTGTCGTGAATGCGGAGGCTGCAGCCGAACTCGGACTGGCCGAAGGAACAAAGATCAGCTACCGCGCTGGCGATCAACCCAACAATGCACTCTCTTTGAATGTTCTGAATCCTGGCGAAATTGCCACTACAGCTGGAACATCGGGTGTCGTTTATGGGGTAAGCGGGGAGGTAAAATATGACAAACTTTCGCGTGTCAACACTTTTGCCCATGTCAATCATACCAGTAAGACGACACGATTAGGGGTCTTGCTTTGCATCAACGGAACCGGAATCCTCAACTCCTGGCTAAATAAATACATCGGTAACAGGGCGTTTTCTTACCAGGAAATGAATGACAAGGCAGCCACCATTGCCATCGGATCTGAGGGTTTGAGCATGCTGCCTTTCGGTAACGGATCTGAACGGGTACTCCAAAACAAGAACATTGGCGGGCAAATTTCCGGATTGGGATTCAACACCCATACCGATGCACATCTGTTTCGCGCAGCGCAGGAGGGGATCGTCTTCTCCTTCAAATATGGGATGGAAATCATGGAAGAGATTGGTATCAAGGCTCAAGTAATCAGGGCAGGAAAAGCCAATATGTTTCTCAGTCCGATTTTTCGTGAGACCCTTGCCGGTGTTTCAGGTGCCACCATCGAACTTTACGATACGGATGGTTCGATCGGAGCCGCGCGTGGAGCGGGAATAGGATCCGGATACTATTCATCTGCCAAAGAGGCATTTGCAACGCTTCAAAAGATAGAAACAGTGGAGCCCGACAATTCTAATAAAATTGCCTATGATGCGGCTTATCAGAACTGGAAAAAACAATTAAACAACCATCTTTAATGGAACAAAGAATCTTTTTTCTGCTGTGTTGCCTTTTCTCATTTTTAGGCAATTCTGCTTCGGCCCAGAAGCCACTCCTCCCCTATCTCAACCCTGAATTACAAATCGATCAGCGTGTAGACGATCTGATTGGAAGGATGACCCTTGAAGAAAAAGCGGGTCAAATGGTGGATGCCGCATCGGAATTGCCCCAATTGGACGTGCCCAGGTATGGTTGGTGGAGCGAAGCCTTGCATGGCGTGGCACGGGCGGGTAAGGCAACCATATTCCCACAAGCCATCGGCATGGCGGCTACTTTCGATTCAGATCTCATCAAGGAGGTTTCTTCGGCTATCTCTGATGAAGGCAGAGCCATGTACAATGCGGCTGTGAAAAGAGGTTTTCATTCGATATGCCAGGGTCTAACATTCTGGTCCCCTAACATCAATATCTTTAGAGATCCCAGGTGGGGCCGTGGTCATGAAACTTACGGCGAGGATCCCTTCCTGACGGGTACCATTGGAACCGCTTTCGTACAAGGGATGCAGGGTGAAAATCCAAAGTACCTTAAAACAGCAGCTTGTGCCAAACATTATGCTGTTCACTCAGGACCCGAAGGACTCCGTCATGAGTTCAACGCAGTCGTATCTGACAAAGATCTTTACGAGACTTACCTTCCGGCCTTCAAGGCACTGGTTGACGCCCATGTTGAGTCGGTGATGTGTGCGTACAACCGGACCGATGATGAACCTTGTTGCGGAAGTAACCGATTGCTTACCAGGATTTTGCGTAACGATTGGGGTTTCAAGGGCCATGTAGTATCCGATTGCGGAGCATTGGCGAACATCCATGGAGACCACCATTTTACTGCCACTGCAGAACAAACTGTCGCTCTGGCCATCCAGAATCAAGTCAATCTAAACTGCGGAGACACCTATAAAGCAATACCTTCAGCTGTTAAGCAAGGTTTGATTACAGAAAATGAGGTAAACAAAGTCTTGCATGGATTGCTCAAAACAAGGTTTAAGTTGGGTATGTTCGATCCTGTGGATGCCAATCCATACAACCAAATCGGACCAGAAGTTGTGCACAGCGAAGCACACAAGCTATTGGCCAGGAAGGTCGCACAGAAATCGGTTGTTTTGCTGAAAAATAATGGCGCTTTGCCAATTGCCAGGGAGTGCCCTTCCGTTTTTGTAACCGGACCGATGGCAGGAAATATCGACGTTCTAATCGGAAATTATTACGGCATTTCGGATGATATGAGCACAATTCTGGAAGGAATTGCAGGTAAAGTAGCCGATGGTTCGAAGATCGGATACCGGTATGGAATCCTGCCCGACCGTGACAACCTGAATCCGATGGACTGGTCAACGGGGATGGCGGGAGAAGCAGAGGTAACAGTTGCTGTTTTGGGAGTTTCACCCATGAATGAGGGCGAAGAGGGTGAAGCCATTGCTTCGGCCGACAAGGGTGATCGTTTGGATACACGGTTGCCGGAAAGTCAGCTGAATTATCTTCGAAAACTCAGACACGCTGCTGGCAAAAAGAAAATTGTGGTGGTACTGACAGGAGGCAGCGCCATTACCAGTCCTGAGATAGAGGCATTGGCCGATGCGATCCTTTTTGTATGGTACCCCGGCGAGCAAGGTGGGAAAGCCGTCGCAGATGTTCTCTTCGGCGACGCCAATCCTTGCGGAAGATTGCCAATTACTTTTCCAAAATCGATCAATGATATTCCGGCCTTTGAAAACTACAGCATGATAGGCCGCACCTACCGGTATATGGAGAAGGAGCCACTTTTCCCATTTGGATTTGGGCTCTCTTATACCAAATTCGCCTACAACGACCTTAAATTGTCTTCTCAAAAGATCAAAACCGGAGAATCGGTCACTGCCTCATTTAAAGTTACCAATACCGGCAAGTTGGCAGGTGAGGAAGTTGTACAGCTCTACATCACTGATCTGGCTGCCTCATTCAGGGTTCCGATTCAATCCCTGAAAGGCATTAAGAAGCTAAACCTTGAGCCCGGCGCAAGTATGGAGGTTACCTTCGTGGTAACTCCCGACATGATGAGCTCTGTAGATGAAACAGGAAAGAGCGTCATTGGCAAAGGGAACATTCAACTTACCATCGGAGGAGCATCTCCGGGTAAAAGGAGTCTAGATCTGGGGGCAGCGGAGTTTTTGAAAGGAATATTTGCAGTAAAATAGTTATGGGTTGTGAGTTGTGAATTCATGCCGTCTGCTTAAGCGGACGGATTGGAAGAACAGACACAACATCGGCTTTAGCCAAACGATGAAGATTTAGGCCAAAGAAGTGGCGCAATCTTGATTCATCAACCATCGACCGAAAAAGACAGCAAAAAAATTAAAATAATTCGCAATGGTATTAGCAATTATGGTGCATACAAATATTTATATATCAATCATTTAAAATTCAAAATCATGACAGTTTTCAAAGGGAACAAAGAGTATTTTCCAGGTGTTGATCAAATTCAATACGAAGGGCCTAAGTCCAAGAATCCGATGGCTTTTAAATATTACGATGCCAACGCGGTTGTTTTGGGAAAAACGATGAAGGAATACCTGCGCTTCGCGGTAGCTTACTGGCATACTTTCTGTGGCGATGGCGGTGATCCGTTTGGTCCGGGTACGCAGATTTTCCCATGGGTGGGATCTTCCGACAAAATGACGGCTGCCAAGGAGAGGATGGATGCTGCCTTCGAATTTATCAGCAAAATAGGTGCTCCATTTTATTGTTTTCATGACACCGATGTTGTGGGCGACGGATCGGTTTTCGAGATTGAAACCAGGCTTGCCAACATGATCGATTTTGCCAAAGAGCGTCAAGATGCCACCGGTGCCAAACTACTTTGGGGCACTGCCAACGTATTTTCCAATGCCCGTTACATGAATGGAGCCTCCACCAATCCGGATTTCACTGTTTTGGCCAACGCGGCTGTTCAGGTTAAGAATGCGATGGAAGCTACAATTGCACTTGGCGGAACAAATTATGTTTTTTGGGGAGGACGCGAAGGCTACATGAGTCTTCACAATACCGATACCAAACGTGAACTCGAGCACATGGGAAAATTTCTTGCCACAGCCCGCGACCACGCCCGCAAACTTGGGTTCAAAGGAACCTTCCTGATTGAGCCAAAACCAATGGAACCGATGAAACACCAGTACGATTTTGACACACAGACAGTGATCGGATTCCTGAAAGCCCATGGACTTGAAAATGATTTTAAGATGAACATCGAAGTAAACCATGCAACTTTGGCTGGTCATACCTTTGCGCATGAACTGCGGTTCGCACGCGACAATGGCATGTTTGGCTCGATTGATGCCAACAAGGGAGACTATCAAAACGGCTGGGATACAGACGAATTCCCAACCAATATTTATGAAGTGACTGAAGCAATGATCGAAATCATCCAGGCAGGCGGATTCACTACCGGAGGCATCAATTTCGACGCCAAAACACGCCGCAACTCTACCGATCTGGAAGATATTTTCATTTCGCATGTCAGTGGCATGGATGTGTTCGCCCGCTCACTTATCATTGCCGACAAGTTGCTGAAGGATTCGGATTACCTTAAACTGAAGGCCAACCGCTATGCTTCCTACGATGCAGGCAAAGGTGCTGAATATGAATCAGGCAAACTCAATCTGACTGATCTTTATAACATTGCCAAAGAGGTTGGGGAGCCGAAACAGATCAGTGGTAAGCAAGAGATGTTGGAGCAATTGATCAACAGCTACATTTAATTTTATGAAGCAGCACAACTCATTTTATGTGGTCGGCATTACCATGGTGGCTACTTTGGGTGGTCTTTTGTTCGGTTATGATACGGCCGTTATATCTGGGGCCGAAAAATCCATTCAGCTCTATTTGATCAACGGTTTGGGTTTGGGATCGCTTGCTCACGGAGCTACCATATCCAGTGCCTTGATCGGGTGTATTATCGGAGGGACGCTTTCCGGACTTGCTGCCTCAAAGCTGGGCCGAAAGAATTCACTGATGCTTTCAGCGATTCTCTTTTTCATCTCAGCATTAGGTTCGGGATGGCCCGAGACCATTTTCTTTACCAAGGGTGTTCCAACCATGGGATTGTTGTTCATGTTCAATTTCTACCGGATTATTGGTGGCATTGGTGTAGGAATAGCCTCAGCAGTTTGCCCGATGTACATTGGTGAAATCGCTCCGGCTGAGATCAGGGGAAGACTGGTTTCTTTTAACCAGTTCGCAATCATCTTTGGGATGTTGGTAGTCTATTTTGTCAATTACGGAATTGCACATGGTCAGACTCTGGAGTGGATCAATACGACTGGTTGGCGATGGATGTTTACATCGGCAGCCATCCCTTCGGGTATATTTGCCCTTCTGCTTTTTTTCGTACCCGAGACCCCAAGGTTTCTGGCATTGCACAACAAGGATGAACAGGCACTGTCGATTCTGACCAAGATCAATGGAAAAGAGAAGGCGAAGATTATTCTAAAGGAGATCAAGATTTCGGTTGAAGCTTCCTCAGAAAAGCTAATGGCTTATGGGAAAGTTGTGATCATCATTGGCATCTTACTTTCAGTATTTCAGCAATTTGTGGGCATTAATGTGGCACTCTATTATGCTCCACGTATCTTTGAAAGCATGGGCGCCGCCAAAGATGCCTCCATGTTGCAAACCGTCGTGATGGGTTTGGTCAATGTTCTCTTTACCGTGTTGGCAATTGCAACCGTGGATAAATACGGCCGCAAACCATTGTTGATGATCGGTTCCATTGGTATGGCAGTGGGAATGTTCGCCATTGGAGCACTGGCCTTTATGAAGGTTATTGGCATTAGCACTCTGGTTTTCATCATCATCTATACCGCCTCCTTTATGATGTCATGGGGCCCTATCTGTTGGGTGTTAATTTCTGAAATTTTCCCAAATAAAATCAGGGGACGGGCCATTGCCATTGCGGTAGCATCTCAATGGGCAGCCAATTATTTTATTTCTTCTACTTATCCAGCGATGATGGAATTCAGCGGTGGCGTGACCTATTGTTTCTATGGAGCGATGAGTCTGCTATCGTTTGTCTTCGTCTGGAAGATGGTTCCAGAAACCAAAGGAAAGACCTTGGAAGCAATGGAAGGCTTATGGCTAAAAAACAATTAGTTACACCGCCTTGAAAGAATAATTGACGGGGTGACTCTGAGTCACCCCGTCAATTATTCTTTATTCTCAGTAAAAATCATTAACTTGTAAGATGAAGGTAATTCAACCTTTTAAAATTATGACGCAATGTTTTTTCAAAATGAAAATCTTTACCACATTTACAACCAGGGAAACAATAAGCAAAAGATATTTTTTACTGAAAACAATTATCTCTTTTTTATAAAGAAAATTGGACAATACATTCTCCCTTTCGGAGATTTGCTGGCCTGGTGCCTGATGCCAAATCATTTCCATTTGATGGTGTATGTGCACACAGATAGAATAGTTAAACGCAATGGGAAATTAATGCCTTTAAATGATTCAATAGGGATCATGTTAAGGTCCTACGTTCGGGCAATCAACAAGGAGGTGAGCAGAACCGGATCTCTTTTCAGGGAAGAAACCAAGGCTGCCTGTTTGACTGAACCGAAGTCTATCAATACTCCATGGTACAACAATGGAAGAATGAAGCAGGTTATTCTTGACAATCCTGATATAGAATACCCAAACATCTGCTTCAACTACATCAGGCAAAATCCTGTTAAAGCTGGTCTGGTTCAGTGCGCAGAAGATTGGAAATTTTCCTCATTTTCCGAACAATATAAACTCAATGGTAGAAACCTCGTAAATACCAGTAGAATCGAGGAGTTTGGCTTGAAGAATCTCTTTCTTGACGGGGTGACTCTGAGTCACCCCGTGAGGAGAAAGAAAGCCACAAAAAAAATAAATTGGAGCTTAGCTTTTTAGAATGATTATTGTACTTTTGCCACGGTTGAAAATAGAAACCCATAAACATGGAAGAAGGTTCGAGTAGATACATATTATTTATCCTGATGTAGTCAGGACGATCGGCCTTTGTCTATCCTCCAGCTACATCTCAAAAAAGCAAAGGAGGCTTGCATGACTTCAACAGTCCCGTTTTTTTTAAGCCGCATCATAGGTGCAAAAGTATTGGACCCTGCCAACAAATTTGTCGGCACCATCAAAGACTTGCTACTGAGTTCGGAGCAGTCAGCCAATCAAGATACCCTGGAACGACCTGTAGTTCATGGTGTCTCTCTGAAATTTGGAAATGAAATCAAACATTATTCTTTCGATTTCTTCGACGTTTCTAAAAAGAAAAGAAGGCTTCTGGTTGTATGCAACAAACTGGAGGAGCTGCCTGAAAATAAAAAAGAGGTTAGCATTCCGCTCGCAGCACTGGTGATGGACAAACAAATAGTAGATCTGAACGGGCGAAAGGTGGTTCGGGTAAACGACGTCAGACTGGCTACCATCAACAACATCACCTATGCCATTGCTGTTGATGTCGGCATAGAAGGATTGTTGCGACGGATTGGAATCGTTCAGCCTGTGAAATTTCTTTTCTCTCTTGTAAAATTTAATATCCCTTCCAAATTCATTTCATGGGATGATATGGAGGCTATTGATTACTCCAACCTGAGTATAAAACTTACCTCAACCTTCTCCAAACTCAACACCCTCCACCCTTCGGACCTCGCAGATATTATTGAGGATCTGGATAATAAATCACGACAGTCGGTCTTTTTGGCCCTGGATGAAGAGATGGCTGCCGACGTGCTCGAAGAGATGGAACCCAAGGCTCAGATCAAGATTATTGAAGGTATGTCGGTCGAAAAGATGGCTGATGTATTAGAGAAGATGCCTGCCAACGAGGCTGCTGATATTCTCGACTCTCTCGAAGTAGAGAAGGCAGAACTACTCTTGAATGAGATGGAAGCAGAATCTTCTTCTGAAGTGCGCGAACTGCTTGAATATGAAAATTATGAAGTAGGAAGTATCATGACTACCGAAATCATGGCCTACTTAGAGGATACGACTGTCGATGAAGTGTTCAAGGATCTCAGAAAAAACCGGCCGGAAGCAGAATCCCTTTTTGGTTTTTTTGTCATCAACACACACAACGAACTTGTCGCCACTTTTTCTTTCAGGGATCTGGCAGTATCAGATCTTTCTACGAAGATTTCCTCTTTTATGAAAGACGATCCAATTTTCTTGTATGATGAGCAAAAAATTGATGATGTTGCCGAATTGGTTTCCAAATACAACTTGTTAGCTATTCCGGTTGTCAACAAGGAAAATCAGCTGGAAGGCATGGTAGTCATTCACGATGTCATTGAGGATCTCGTGAACAAGAGAAGAACCAACAAAAAATAGGGGGCCTGGATATGTTCAAAGACAAACTAAAAAGAAGATCACTCTTCAAAAAACTGGCCATTTTTCTGGCCATTTTAGGCCCCGGGATCATTACTGGAAGTGTCGACAACGATGCCGGAGGAATAACGACCTACTCTGTTGCAGGTTCCTTGTATGGCTACAATTTAATATGGACCCTGATCCCTTCCTTTTTTGTCCTGATTGTCATCCAGGAGATGAATGCACGCATGGGTATCGTAACCGGGAAAGGACTTGCCGACCTTATCAGGGAAAACGCAGGCGTAAAAATCACCTTCTTCATCTTCCTTGGTTTGCTTGTCGCTGATATTGGCAACACTACCACTGAATTTGCGGGTGTAGCCGGAAGTATGGAAGTTTTTAATGTCAGTAAATACATCTCAGTGCCTGTTGTAGGATTCCTTGTCTGGATTTTGGTTGTAAAAGGCACTTACAAGATAGCAGAACGTATATTTCTGGTATTCAGCGTCTCCCTTCTAACATATGTCATTTCAGCCATACTTGGCAAACCACACTGGGCCGAAATAGGACAAAGCATCCTTCATCCTGACTTTCCGGTCAATGGCGAAAGCTTGGCCATGATTATTGGAATTATTGGAACCACCATCGCTCCCTGGATGCAATTTTACATGCAGTCGTCGGTGATAGAAAAAGGCCTCAAGATGAAAAACTACAAGTATACAATGGTGGATATTGTCGTTGGTTGCATTGCAACAGTAGTGGTGGCATTCTTTATCATGGTTGCTTGTGCCTCTACCCTCCACGAAAACGGAATAAAGATAGAGGAGGCGAAAGACGCTGCCTTGGCACTCAAGCCACTTGCCGGACAGTTTGCTTCGCAGGTTTTTGCCTTTGGCTTGTTTGTCGCCTCCATCTTCTCGGCTACGATCTTACCACTTGCAACGGCTTTTTATGTCTGTGAAGCCTTTGGATTTGAAGCTGGAATTGACAAAAAATGGGATGAAGCACCTGAATTTTTTGTACTTTATACCTCAATATTAGTTATTTCAGGAGGGATCATCTTAATCCCAAATGCTCCGCTCATAGGTATCTCATTGTGGACCCAAGTAATCAATGGGTTGTTGTTGCCCGTCGTGTTGGTTTGCATGATCTTGCTGGTAAACAACAAAAAAATAATGGGTGAATACGTTAACAAACCATTCAACAACATCATCGGATGGAGCACCGTTGCCGTTCTGGTTCTCTTGTCGACCATGCTTCTTTTTTCACCCATCCTGAAGATGTTCTGATAGCTGTATCCCTATTGTCTCCATTTTGAACAGCACTGTTTCAAGAAATAGCCCGAAGAGCTGCTTCCTTCCTTATCTCAGGGAAGAGGCAGCTCATTCGTACGTTTATCCCTTTCATCCATTCATTGGCTCAATATTCGCATTTACAGTCCCGATGGAATTCCCAAGCATTATCATCTTGACCTTTATGTGATTTCCAAGCATGATGGTTTCATCCAATCCTCCCATTTTTTCACTGAAGGAATTCGCCATCCTGATGATTTTTACCGTGTTTATGTTGAAGGCACTTTTTTTTAGCCATTTACGGAAATAGATTTGGGTAATATATAAAATCAGAAAATGCTTTTATGCTTTAACACAAGTAATAATTAAAAAAAGAGACAATGAAAAACACCACATTCAAATTAGCAGGCACTTTACTCGTGAGTTTTCTCATCATGAGTTGTTCAAAGACTGAAACGAGTAACACGCCATCGTCCTTGAAAGAGGCCATTTCCAGCAGCACACTGACCTTGAACAATGCGATCGCTGACATTGCATCAACCCAGGCATTTCAATTGTTGTCTGTAAATGGAGGCGTTTCCCTAAAATCAGGTACAACATCAACAACCTCTTACGGTGTATATATTCCAATGGATTTGGTTAAAGGTGTTTATGATTACAAACCGTTGAAGACCACTGAAAGCAGGGGTTACAACCTGATCCGTTTTTATACCAAAAGTACAGATGCGGGTAAAATGGTTGTCAACATGCCTTTGGCCAAACTAAAAGATCCACATGTCCTGAGAGAATATCTGCCGGCGGATTCGACCCAAACAAACAATTTCTCCATGACTGTTACTGACTATCATAACAATTACAACAATTACCACGATTATGATTATGTCAATGTTGCCGATATCAGTATCGACAAGGCCAGTGCAGGAAGTCTAAATATTAAATCCGTGGTCAGCCCAACCCTTGGCACAAACTATGCATCTCAATTTGCATTCAGCAACGGATACACCGCCAAATACGCATATGCTTCGGGAGATACAACCAAATCGAGCTTTACGCTACTGAAAGCCACCACCATTCTTTACAAGGAAGAGTTGCTTACGATTAAGAAAGATACCGGCCGATTTGGTCACGAACAGCTATATACACTGACCATTGGTGATGTCAAACTTATCAGGAAAGCCGACAAAACGTATGAAGTCTATGTTAAAAACGTACTTCAACCGAAAGCTGTGGTTGCCATGGTCGACAAAGTATCCACCACTGAACCATCCATCTGTCACCAACGGGAAATCCAGATTACTTTCGAGGATGGAACAATCTCTACCCTCTCCACACTGATGAACAATTCAATTACAAATATATCCACCCTCTTCACTTCGCTCCACGATGTCTATTTTGCTGCCTACGTCGTTGACTGGTTGGCTTACGATGTTTATTACAAAAGAAACTAATTTCAGGTTTAACATACTTTTTTTTCGGTTTTTCTATCTCCCGTGCATGGTCGCCCGATCATCACGGGAGTCTTTTTTGTACCAATGGCATACATTGTTTATAAGATAAAAGGATATTTACCTACTTTTATCGGTCTGATACAGCCAATTCTCTAACGCTATGCATAAAATTTCCATGTTACTCTACAGAATTCTGGTTCCCAAATACATAAGGTCAAAGATACGGGCAAAAAATCTCAAGAGTGCCATTTTCAAATACTATGGAAAAGAGTTCAACCCGTTAACGACTGACCTAAAGGAAGTACTGAGTTATCTTAACGCCAATCCTATCACCGTCTTTCCCTACGAATTTCAAGACTGTTACGATGCTCAATCCATTGAGATACAAACTGATCCTGTAAAGAAACTAAAATATGTTCTACAGGATGGAAAAAGGCTTTACTTCAAAAAACGTTGGAGTTCTGCCCGCATCCGACATAGCTTTAACGAATTGTCAAAAGAACAGGATAGAAATAGTCCGCACAGGTATCTGACCGATAATTTCAAGGTTGAGATAGGTGAAATTTTAGTCGATATCGGAGTGGCCGAAGGCAATTTTGCATTGAGCAATGTAGAGAAAGCATCCAAACTAATACTCTTTGAAACAGACAAAGAATGGATTGAAGCCTTGCAAGCCACCTTCGAACCATGGAGAGATAAAGTATCAATTGTCAATAAATTTGTTAGCAACCAATCAAATAAAACCAGTACGACTCTTGATGATTTTTTTGCTGGACAAGATGAAATTACCTTTGTTAAGATAGACGTTGACGGTGCTGAATCAAAATTATTGGAAGGGTGTCAAAGAATTCTCTCCGGCAATAAGCCACTCAAACTTGCCATCTGTACCTACCACAAACAGAATGACGAGCAAGAATTCAGGCAAATACTGACCAAATATGGATTTGAGGTATCTAACAGCAAGGGATACATGCTTTTTCACTACGACAAAAGTATGCAGAAACCCTACTTTCGAAGGGGATTGCTAAGGGCAGTCAGGTCCTAACCCGGCGATGGTACTTCAGATGATCCGAAGAGGCTTTGCAAATTAGGTCATCTATTTTCTGTTACAATTTTTAGCCGCTTCGAGGTCAATCTACCTCCTGAAACATTCAGGAAAATTTCGCCTGGTGTGGTGTCCGACTCAACAATGACGACCAGTTTGCCGTTAAAAGTCCGCATGTAATTGGAGGAGAAAGAGGTTAAATCGATCGCATTACCATTGCATGCGGCCTTAAATATTCCGGAACCTGACACCTTAAAGAACAGAAGATTATCCGCTTTTGGACAAAGGTTTCCGTTTTTATCTACTATCTCGACTGTGACAAACGACAAGTCTTTGCCGTTTGACCTGATGGTTTCCCGATCGGCAGACAACCGAACTGAATAAGGCTCACCCGCGGTCCGAACAACCTGTTCGGCAACGACTTCGTGCTTGTCGTTGTAAGCGAGCACCTTAATCTGGCCGGGCTGATAGACCACATCGTTCCACATCAGGCGGTACCGGGTGTACTTGTTGGTTTTCTCCTTCTTTCTTTCGCCCATCGAGATTCCATTGACAAAAAGTTCGGCACTCGGATAATTGGTGTAACAGTAAACAGGCACTACCTGGCCAGTACGTTCCGGCCAGTTCCAGTGTGGAAGCAGGTGCAGCATGGGTTTGTCACTCCATTTGCTCTGGTACAGATAAAAACGGTCCTTCTTCAGACCAGCCAGGTCAACGATGCCAAAATAGGAACTTCTCGCCGGTGTGCCTTCGTTGTAAGGGGTCGGTTCGCCCAAGTAATCGAATCCGGTCCAGACAAACTCTCCAAAGATAAATCCGCAATCATCCTGCATTTCGAATTCAGTATCCGGAGTGGTTGCCCAACTTGGATATTCGAGATCGTAACCAGAAACCTGATAATCCTGGTACCAGGCACCTTTGTTCTCCTTAGCAGGAAATTTATATTCACCCCGGGAACTAACTGTGGAGGCAGTTTCACTTCCAAACAGAACATAATCGGGCTTTTCGCTGTGTTTTTTTGCATAATCGAATGGTTTGTAATTGAACCCAACCAGGTCGACTACATCCGACAATCCGTTCTTTATGGCAGCAAGATGCTGGTTAAAACCAGCAGTTACCGGACGGGTTGGATCCAGTTCATGGCAGATACCTGCAAGAAATTGCGCAGTCTCCTTGCCTCCTGCCATGGATTGTTCCCTAATCTCGTTGCCGATACTCCACATGATTACCGATGGGTGATTTCTGTCGCGCAAAAGCATGGATCTCAGATCCTTTTCAGCCCATTTGTCGAAAAATTGAGCATATCCATCCGCATTTTTGGCGTGGTTCCACTCGTCAAATGCCTCTACCATGACCACAAGTCCGAGGCTGTCACAAATCTGAAGCAACTCGGGAGAGGGCGGATTGTGGGAAGTACGTACTGCATTGCACCCCATCTCTTTCAGGATCATCATCTGCCGTTCGGTGGCTCTGAAATTAACGGCCGAACCAATTGGACCCAAATCGTGGTGCATGCAAACACCTTTTAGTTTGACCGGTTTGTCATTCAGGAAAAAGCCCGTGTTTTTGTCAAAGCGGATGCTTCTGAATCCGAAAGTCGTCGCATACTCATCCTGCAGCTCAGTCCCAACCCACAGTCTGGAAACTGCATGGTAGCGTTCCGGATTTTCGATGCTCCACAAATGTGGATCCTTAACTTTAATTGTCTGGTTAAAAACCAGTTTTTCACCTGCCTTATTTTTGGAGGAGATCTCTCCCACTTTGGTTCCTGCCGGGTCAAATATTTCGGTGGTCATCCTGACTTCTGATTTTATAGGAACAACTCCGTCAATCTCAGTTTTCAAATTCACTTCGGCACTCTTTTGGGCAATCACCGGAGTTGTAATGTAGGTTCCCCAATGGGCTATGCGCAAGGCAGAGGTCTTCACCAAACGAACGTTCCGATAGATACCGGCACCGGGATACCAGCGGGATGATTCTGATTTATTCTCGAGTCGAACTGCCAGAATATTATCCTGTCCGAATTTCATATATTTGGTCAATTCGAATGAAAAAGATGAATATCCATAAGGCCATTCACCAACATATTCCCCATTCAAGTAAAGTTTCGCCCTGCTCATCGCACCATCAAACTCGATGAAGATCCTTTTGCCCTCATCCGATGGTACCACAGGCAATACCTTACGGTACCATCCTATACCAAAGCAGGGTAGCGCCCCAGTGCGGCCAGTGCGTAGCTTAGCCCCTTTTTCACCATCTTCTGCAACCTGCACCATCTGCATGTCGATGTTCATGTCGAAATTGCCGGAGATGGCCCAATCGTGCGGCACGGTCACCTTTTCCCATTTGCTGACATTGAGTTGGATGCCCTCACCATTTGGAACATCTTTCTGAAGGAACAGCCATCCTTTGTCCAGAAGGATCACTTCGCGGTTTGCGGATTGGGCTTTCCAGCCTGCTAAAAAAAGAACTGCACAAATCAAAAGGACCTTTTTCATGGTAATAAAAAAAATTTTTTTTGTATCTTGAGGTATTATTTTCAATATTTATTTTCGAGCCACCTTGATAAGAATAGATCATAAACCCGGTAGGAGGTTCCTTTTTTTTCTGAGATTTCAAACAATAATTCTTTCTCTACCAATGACCTGCTGATCCGACGTGCATTTGCAGGCGTGCCAATAGCATATTGCGCTATAAATTTTTGGGCTGTGAGTTGTTTTACCTCTTTCTCTTTGGCAATGGCAATAAGGAAATTCCATTGAGCAGGAGTTAGCAATTGCCTGTATTGGTAAAAAACTGGTTCGTTCCGTTTCAGCAATTCATAGCAGGCAAGTTTGACAGTATCAACTGTTATCGGACTTTCTGCCAAGGAATACAACATGTTACACAAACTTTGGGTGTAAAAGGTGTGCATGAGACTCCATTCCAGTACCATATTTATTGCTTCATCGTTGATGACCATGTCTGACTCGGAAAATTTTTGCCTCATGAACAACGAATAGGCCCGTTTGTCAATTTGCTCAAGTGAAAGGTATTGCGTACTGGCATAGAATGGACGTTTGACATTTGAAAAAATAGCAATCATCATGGATTTTCGGCTTCCGCAAAAGATGAAACGAATGTTTTTCAAGTTTTGGGTGTAGGTACGCAAGAGTGCCTCCATGTTCTTTTCGGGATAATCGGATATTTGTTGAAATTCATCGATGGCCACCACCATCACTTCTCCCTGGCTTTCCAGAAAGCCAAAAATTCCTTGCAATGTATATTCCTTTTCCTGGGTTGTTTGATAATTTATCTGAATCTGAGGCTGTCCGGTCAGTGGATCGTAACCAATAAGTGGGCGAAACCCTTTGATGAAATCCAAAAATTGTTTTCCCATTTGTGTTTTCTCCGGGAATCCGATTAAAATAGCTTCTGCCAACAATTTGATGAATTCGCTCAAATTCCGGGATGAAAATATGTCGACATAAATAGACTTTATATCGCTCTTTTCATGCAGGTGATCAAAGAAACGATAAATTAGTGCAGTTTTTCCCATTCTTCGCGCCGAAATCAAGGTAGTATCAATGCCATTTTGGACGTTGGAAAACAACTGTTCTACCTCCTTTTGGCGATCACAAAAAAATTCCTTCGATACATACCCTTTGAGCAAGAAAGGATTCCTGTTCTTTTCCATTTTCATCCCCTTTCTGCAAATATAAAAAAATAAATTAATTCATATTATCTATTATAAATTATCTAAAATAGATAACATTGTTTACATTTATTCTGAAGGTGCTTTCTTACAGCAAAAACATTGATTCAGTTAAAAATTGTCAGAGATAAAAATGGGATCAGTTTTGACCTCATTATATTAGGGGAACTATTTGTTTAAAAAATTGATATTTAACTATTTGGCCTCCCCAGAAGGGACTCTCAGCATTTTACCTGCCGAAACCGGTGTACCGAAATTGGGGGTTCCATCAGCATTCCAGCCGAATGACTGCATGCGAACATCACGATCCCATCCGGGGGTAGTACTCTTTTTTGAATGGTAAACAATCCAGTCCTCCTTCCCATCCGGTGATTTTACAAAGGAGCAATGCCCTACCCCATAGACTAACGAATTACCTGAAAAAACGGGTCCTTTTTTTGACCAATTGTCAGGATCCTGTAAATTTCCATCGGGATTGATCAATTGAAGCATTCCCAACCTGTAATCAACCAGCCAGGATTCACGACAAGAGTAGACGATAAAAACGTTCTCCCCGTTTTTCAGCACTTCCGGACCCTCATTCAGATTCAACGGACCACCTGTTTCCCAGCTCTCGATGGGTGAGGATATTCTGGCACGCTTCCCCTTCATTGTATATGGGTTTTCCATCTCAGATATATAGAGGTGCTGCTGTGTGGCGTCCGTAGTTTCATTTTTGATCCACCCCGACCAGATCGCGTACAACTTGCCCTTGTGTTGAAGAATGGTCATGTCAATGGCCCAGATGGCTGAGTTTGATTGCCCTGGATGATCTCCGGTATACAACTCTCCCATATCCTCGTATTCGCTGAAAACATCCTCCGTTTTTGATCGCAAGACGCCGGTTCGCTGGTGGATAAATGGAGGCCCTGACTCGCCTGCAGCGTAGTAGACAAACCACCGGCCGCTGATGAAGTGAATCTCCGGAGCCCACACACAGGATCTGTTCCAGCCGGAAGCAGGTGCCTTCCAGATGGTCTTCAGCTTGCCACGTTCGGTCATCTTTTTTGAACTGGAGACAAGGATTGAATTATGGGCAGAGCAACAATAGACATAATTGTTACCCTGTTTCACCATCCAGGGATCGGCGCCATCCCATACAGGGTTGGAAAACTGCATTTTGAAATCTCCTGTTTTCGCATTATCCAATTGACATACAGCATAATTGAAACCTAAAACAAAAAATAATACTGTAAACACTGCTCTCTTCATTAGGTGTCTTTTTAGAAAATTAACTGAGTTGTTTACACGGCAAAAATAGAAGATAAGATCATTGAGAAACCTAAGTAGAGAAAAAAATGGCATTTAACCACCAAGGGCACGAAGGATACACAAAGGGCACAAAAATAGATAATTAAATTTTTCTCTTTGCGACCTTTGTGTATTCTCTTCGAGTCCCTGGTGGTTAAAAATACTCCTCGGACAACCTCTACCAGAAGTTAAAAAGGGCTCGACTTATTCATACTTCAACCAGGCGGTGGCCTTACAATCCTTGTCGGCTACGAACCTGATCCAACGCGACTGAAAAGTGGCAGGAAATTTCAGGCTATAGGATTCGCCTGGCTTGACATTAACTGTCGAGTAGATCATCCATGGACCATGACCAATCGGCTCCACTTCAATTTTAAAGGATACCGCTTCCTTGGAATTGTGCGACAATTTCAAGCTCCGCTGATCGTAGAACCCAATCAGATAGGGATCTGAAGCCTCAGCTGCCTTGACGGATGAATTCTTCCACGGACCGCCTTCCCCTACCGGTTTCCCTATTTGCCACAAGTCGTCAAAGGCACCAGCCCAAACCATTGCTTTGCCATCTGCAGAAGAAACTATATGCGGATTGCCTTTCGCGGCCTGCGGATCGATACCCGTCAGTATAAGCATTCCCCGGTAGGAGTTATAATCGAATATCCGGAAGTTGTGTGAGGCAACAGGGCGAATTTTAGCGTAACCATCCGCATTTTCAGCCGGTAGTTCATAGAAGGTCCCGGAACAACTGAGCAGATCGCGTTCTGTTGATACTTCCCTGCAAATTCGCATGAGTGCGTTGCCCGTCAGGGTAGTAAATTTAGGATCTCCTTTTGGTAATCTCCAGCGGCGGCCTGCATCATCCACAATCAAAACGGAAGCATCGTCAATGGTGATTACATCTTTGGGAATGGCCATTTTTTCGCGGATAAATGTTGCCGTAGCCGGATCTGATTTTTTCTCCAGATGCATCAATGAATCCAGTTCGTAGTAACCGGCTTCGGTGAATCCTTTGTCTGATGCTTCTCCAGCCAAAATTCCTAATTTTCTTCTGTTATCTCCCAGGTCCCACAAGTATCCCGCCTTTGTATTTGAAGCAGTTAGCGGTGCCAGTCCGGCAAAAATCGGGTTTACAACTTTTGATCGCAGCTCCTTCTGGGCATAGGAAAAATGCACAGTAGTTTTGGTTGCCTGTTCAACTTTAACCCTTACCCACTCTCCAGTTTCGGTGAATGGAATATTGATTGCCTCATCAGCTTTTACGACAAAGGACAGAAATGTATTCCACTGGTTGTTCCCTTTCTTATCCACCTCAAAAGTATAGGATACAGGTTGTGTCCCTTCGTTTTTCACCCAGGCAGAGCGATAATCCCAACCGGCAAATAGGAAGGGTTCTGAAACTTCTCCGGCATCGACGGCTTCAGAGATCCATACAGCACCTTCGGCGTTAGTGGGTCCCAATTCATCCGGTTTCTCCAGGGAGGTGGACCATAAATTGGAGTTGGATTGACCGGGGCCCTGAATGTCCCCTTTTGCCTTTCTTTTGTTCAAAAATTCAGATTTCGCAGCATCATCACAACCAAAAATCAGTTGGTCGTTCCATCTGGCGAAATCACCTATTACTTTCAAATAGGCAGATCGGGGACGTATCCCGCCAGAATTTTCAGAGCTAAACGTACCCGGAAACCTCCAGAACATGCCGTGCATGGTCATCAGATAGTCCGGTTTTTCTGGGGTGCCGATATCCCGGATACGGGGCCATTCGGTATTCCAACCGTGGGCTCCATCGTACGTGTGACTGGCCTTCGGCAGACGGTAAAAGCTCCAGCCGGTTTTGGCATCCCTCACACCAACCAGAACGGATTTATGATCCCAGCCATTTACCCAGATCGGATCCGTATCCGGATGTTGGTTGCCATAAATGCCGCCGGGCCCCGTTACCTCCGTAAACTGGTTTCTTCTGATCACTTTCCAGTCTTTCCCGTTCCATTCGGCCAGTACCCCCGACTGGATATCAAATTTCTTCAATGCCTCTGGAGATGGCTCTCCGTTGTTGCTATAAACCATTACACCCTGTCCGGAATAGAAGCCTTTCCCATGGGCTCCGGGAAGCAGGGTACCTTTGAAATTACCCTCTGTATCTTTTGTTTTTTTCTTGGTGACATTGATATCTTCATAAAGCACCTTTGCCTGAAGAGTTTTGACATCCACTTCATAAAATCCCTCTTCCATGGTGCCGTAATAAATTTTATTGGCAGGATCAGTCAGATGTCGGGCGTTGCCAGTATGCCTTCCGGGCATATCCTGGTAAGGAATGACACGTGCCTTCCGGTTGGCATCGATGGCATAAGGCCCGATAAAGAGTTGATTGCTCTCCTTGTGGATCATCCGGTTGGCAGGGGTTCCACCAATACTTTCGGGACGAACAATTTTTTGGAGTTCCGGTGTAATCTCATACAATTTGTCGGACGAGCCAAACGGCAGATGCGGTCCGTAGGTGATCACCCAAAGCCTGCCGGCCCAGGGAACTACCGCACCTGTACCGCATTCACCTTCGTTGTTGTAATAGGCAAGGTGCGGGTAGATGCCGCTGAAAGATTGCGGGAAGATTTTATAGATTGGTGTCTGTGCAATAGTTTGGATGGAGAGGCACAAGACAAGAATCAATGTGGCCAATGGAATTCTGTTCATACAATATTCGTTAATGTTTATAATAAAAATTTCTTTAGCAACTAATAGTATTACAATAGATTGCTTCACGTTTCGTTCCACAAAATTCCATTGACAGTTCAATATTTTTGGATTCAGGGTGATAGCAGATTGCTTCACGTTCGTGCCTCGCGTTCGCAATGACGGCGATTTTGTGGGGGGGCAGGTGAAGAGGAACGACGAAGCAAACCGCTTGAACCTCACAAATTTTCATAAAGGAACTACGAAGCAAACTACTGATATTCAATGTTTTTCAATCCACAATCTCTATCACGCCCTCCGAAACTTTACCCATTCCGAGCTCATAACTGCGCTGAACTGGCAGGGAACCTCCGATAAATACCTTCACTTTACCTAACTCTAACTTGTAGTTGCCCTGCTCATCTACAATGCTTAGCATGGCTGGTGTCAAATCGAAAATGACTTTTTTGCTTTCTCCCGGTTTGAGGTGAACCCGCTGAAATCCCTTTAGCGAAAACAAAGGTGTACCGGCAATTCCCTTTTCTCTGGTAAGGTAGAGCTGCACCACCTCATCTCCTGCCATTTTGCCTTCGTTTTTAACCAGGATCTCTGCCTGGGCAGATTGGCTTTTGGTCAATTTGGTGGCAGAAAATTTCAAACCCGAAAAGCTAAATTTTGTGTAAGACAATCCGTAGCCGAATGGATAAAAAGGCACCTGCCCCATGTAGCGGTAGGTGCGCCCCTTCATATCATAATTGTCATAGGCCGGAAGCTGATCAAGGGATTTAGGAAAGGTAATTGGCAATCTTCCGGATGGTGATACCTTCCCAAACAGGATATCCGCCACAGCGTTGCCACCCTCTTCTCCGGGGTACCAGGCCCACAGCACCGCGTCGGACAGCTCACTGATCTCACTCATGTTGACCGGAGATCCGGCTGTGAGAACAACCACAATGGGTTTGGTGTTGTCTTTGCGCAGCCTCTTCAGAAACTCCACCTGGTTTTTGGGAAGATCGTAGTTGAGCCGGTCGCCAAAGTCAGCCGAAGCGATCGACTCTCCCTCTTCACCTTCCAGGTTACCCGACAATCCCATCACGACCACGATGGCATCTGCCAGTTTGGCATCGCCGGACGTCCAGTCGATCGGGTTGACATTCTCCCTATCGGGAAGAAAGCCCATTTTATACTGAAGCAAACTGCCCGGAGCCAGGTGTCCTGCAATACCCTCCTGGATGGTAACCATGTTCTGGTTCACACCATAATAGTTGCCCATCAAAGCATCCACACTGGTGGCATTTGGCCCGGTGATAAAGAGGTAGCCGATGTCATTTTTCAAGGGAAGCACGCCGTTGTTCTTCAGCATCACGATCGATTTCTGAGCCGCTTCCAGGGCAATCTTCCTGTTTTTGGCCGAATTGATGACCTCTGGGGATATCGAGGAATAAGGATTATTGCCCTCGTCGTCAAACATACCCAGTTTAAAACGGGTGCGGAGAAGGATAGCCAGTGAGGCATCTATCTCCTTTTCGGTGACCAGCCCCTGCTTGACTGCATCAATCAGATAGGGAAAATATTCATCACCGCAATTGAGGTTGACCCCTTTTTTTAGGGACAAAGCGGCAGATTCGACTGGTGTGGCGGTATATTTGTGCCCTTTGTTGATATCGGCAATGGCCCAGCAATCAGAGACCACATGGCCTTTGAAACCCCAGCTGTTGCGAAGAATATCGACCAACAACTCCTTGCTGCCGCAGCAGGGTTCGCTGTTGGTGCGGTTGTAGGCGCACATCACCGATTCGACGCCACCGTCGACCAATGTTTTGAAAGCAGGCAGATAGGTTTCGTAGAGATCTTTTTTAGAAACCACCGCATTGAATTCGTGGCGCAACCGTTCCGGTCCACTGTGGACGGCAAAATGTTTGGCACAGGCAGCTACTTTAAGGTATTTCGGGTCGTTTCCCTGCAATCCTTTCACAAAACTGAGCCCCATCCGGCCGGTCAGGAAGGGATCTTCGCCATAAGTCTCCTGGCCCCTTCCCCATCGCGGATCCCTGAAGATGTTGACGTTGGGCGTCCAGAAAGTGAGTCCGCCGTACCTGAACCGGTGGTCTTTTTTTATTGCCGCCTGGTATATGGCTCTGGCCTCATCCGAAACGGCATCAGCTGTGCGAAAGGCCAGGTCCTCATCGAATGTTGCAGCCAAACCAATGGCCTGCGGGAAAACGGTCGCATTTCCTGATCGTGCAACGCCGTGCAAGGCCTCGCTCCACCAGTTGTAAGCAGGCAGATTAAGCCGTTCAATCGCCGGGGAATTGTGTGCCATTTGCTGCACCTTCTCGGTAAGGGTCATCTTGGAAATCAAGTCAGAAACCCGAATGTCAGTGGGTTTAGATTGATCCAGATAGATTGCTTTTTGCTGAGAAAAAGCAGACAATGGATTTAAAACAAAACCAAAAAGAATGCAGCTAAGAAAGTAATTGTACTTCATATTTTTATTTTCTTTTATAGATATATCAGGCAGGTTTCCGATGATCTACTTCTCTAATTGTCTCAAATACAATTCAATCGCTTTTGCAACATCCTTTCCAAAAGCCACTGCATTTTGGGCAGAAATGACCTGACCTGAATTGTAGGAATAAGGAAATTCGATCGTTGTTGTCATATCAACTCCCGGAATTTTTGCCGACCATTTTTGAAAAGAATCTCCTTTGGGAAGGCTCTTTTTGGGATCGTTCCAATCAAGTTTCCCGGACAATGCCATCCCGCTGGTAAAATAGGTCAACTCGCTTTTTTTGCTTTTCTCCAGAATATCAGAGAAAACAAGCTGTTTGCGCTCCATTTCCTTGTTGTCGGAACCAACCAGCATGATGTGCTCATTGTCCACATTTTTTATCCAGGGACAGTGCAAATCCAGCGCGATCTTCAATTTGTTTTCGCTCCACAAGAGCTCCATTTTTCTCAATGCCGCGGTTGTCTCATGAATGCTGATTTCGCTGTAATCCCTGTTGTGGTCACGGGGCAATCTGTTCTTTCCCTGGTCACCATCTTCCACACCATCTTTGTCCATAAATGGCAGAAAGACGAATTCGACATTTTCTTTCAGCCAGCTGTTGTTCATCACTTCAAGAATAATCCCTTCCATCAGGTTGTCGCCCATCATTTCGCAGGCATGGTTTCTGGCAGTTACCAGCACTTTCATATTCGGCACCTTGAAGGGGTTTATTATTTTTGCCAGCTCGGCGGTACGTCCCTTTTTAGTCTGACAGAGGGCTGATTGCCTGATCCAGCGATTGCCTTTGAATTGTTGCATAAAATTGTCGAAATTTTCCTGGGTGTAAGGAATTCCCATACTGAACCTTACTTCACTGTTGGAGGCAAATTGATAGGTAAACCGGTTTTTATCAACAGCATCACCTCCCTGCCATTGCCAGGTTTTCGCCCCATCCGTGCTGATGGAAGCACCCATTTTGGTGAACTGATTGGGCTTGTTGAAGACAAATGTCAGCTTTCGGCCTTCCGCATTCGATACGGCAAAATACCAATAGAACCAGTCGCCTTCCGTATCGCGCAAGTCGGGCCGAACCCAAATGGTATCGCCCTTGATTTTATCGACAAGGATATTCCCTCCGGGAAAATCTGAATAGATATTTATTTGCTGACTCCTTGTATTAATCGAGATCAAACAAAACAAACAGAATAAAATAGATTTGGCCATATTTTTCATAATGCTCAATTTCAAATTTAAAGAAAAGGGGCAGAAAAAACCACCCCTTTTACTAATAAAATTAATTGGTCCTAATAACCCGGATTCTGGGTTAAATTTGGATTAGCGTTGATTTCGTTTTGCGGAATAGGCCACAGATAATCGCGGTCTTTGTTAAACTTTCGAACTTCGATCACACGGAAAATATCCTTGTAAGCATCATAGTTTGGTACTTCTCCAGAAGCATCAAAAGTAGGCATTCCTTCATACTTTCTGGTTTTGGTGTTTGGACGTCCGTACAAAGTTACATTCAATGCTGTTTCAGCAAGTTTCCATCTTCTGATGTCAAAGAGACGAAGCCCTTCCAGAGCCAATTCAACATTCCGTTCACGACGGATTTGTGTCCTTAAGGCAGCCTGATTTGGAGCAGTGACAGAAGTTACAAACGGCATTTTAACAGATGTCCTGTTGCGTACCAGGTTGATCGCATCATACACTGACTGGTCAATTTGTCCCAATTCAATTTTAGCCTCTGCATAAGTTAATAAGACCTCAGCATAGCGAAGTAAAATAACGTTCATGGTTGATTGTCCCGAGTTGGGGAGATCCTTTTCATCAAAAAATTTCAAGTAAGTAAAGCCTGAGTAAGAAGCAAATGCTCCGGTTGCATCAAGGTTGCCTCGGACTTCACCGGTCTCAACATTTTTTGTGGTTACACTATCCGGATGTGATTGAAAAATCCAGGGTCCAGTCAAATCACCGGGGCAAATAATGGATTGATGCAAACGTGGGTCACGATTGAGGTACGGTTTTTTGGGATTATAAATTGGTGATTCATTGATTGGTTTACCGTCGATACATTCATAGCTGTCTACCATCTTCATGGAAGGTATAATCGTCGTATATTCTCCATACATTCCCCTGTTCATCCTGGCTGATAAGGCTCGCGTCATTCCATGAACACGTGTTCCGGCAGCGAAGCCATAGCTTAACATAATTTCATTGGCTTTATCTCCTGCATAGGTGAACAGGTCTCGATAGTTTGGATAAAGGGTATATTGATTCAGATCCATCACTGCTTTTGCGGAGGTTGCTGAAATACCGAAGTCTCCGTTATAGAGTGCCGCCCGGGCCTTAATTGCCAAGGCAACCCCTTTGGTTGCATGACCATTGTCACTGGCGGTCAAAGGCAAATCATTGGCAGCTAAATCCAATTCCGAGTAGATGAATTTATAGATATCCGCTTTGGGATTTCGGGTGACTTTAACCTGATCGATTGGCAAAGTCTTGTCCACCAATGGAACATCGCCAAAAAAGCCAACTAATAACATATGGCAATATGCTCTCAAAAAGCGAGCTTGAGCCGCAATTTGCTTGTAGGTATTAGCATCAACTTTATCTTTACCAAGGATCATTCCTTCCAATAGTCGGTTGCACCGTCCAATGCAGGCATAATTTGTTTGCCAGATATTATAAAACTCGCCAGTACTTGCTGAATGGAGACCTGCACCGGCTGCAGTGTAATCGTCAGCGCCACGATACCAGGCTATATCAGTAGTTTCATCAAGGTTCCATTGATAAGGGACGCCATCCCAATTAAATTTGGACAAACTTGTATAACACCCATTCAATGCCATAACCATCTCATCCTGATTTGAATAGAAAGTAGCAGAAGATGGACTATCCAATGGGGATAAATTCATGAAGCTACTGTTGCAGCCTGATAACACTGTTATCAAACAGAGTATCGCAAAATATTTTTTAATTTTCATGAGTATTAATTTTTAAAATTTAACATCTAACCCAACCGATACAATCTTTGATTGAGGATAAAATGCCCCATCTGTGCCAACAGGTGCTTCAGGATCCCAACCATTCCAATATTTGTCGGATTGGAAGAAATTGTCAGCCGACAGATAAATTCGAACCTGAGTCAAATTTGTTTTTTTCAAAACAGATGGATTTATGGAATAGCCCAATTGAATATTTTTCATTCGAAAATAGGCTGCACTTTTCATCCAATAGTCCGAAGGTTTTTGGTTATTGGGGAAATTTGCAGTTAAACGTGGATAGGAAGCACCAGTGTTTTGAGGAGTCCAGCGATCTAAGGCAAACGTTTGTGCCAATCCTCCATTGAAAAAAGCCCAAACCGCATCATTGATCATAAACG